>JBNLEI010000076.1:0-7825 GCA_050304855.1 Methylococcaceae bacterium | reverse complement strand
GGTGTCATCGGGTTGATCATGACAAATTCCTCCCTGTCGTTGCAATTGTCAAAATCCATCGTGATAAAGTAAGGCCTAACCGTTTGTCCATCGACCGTCGCAAACTGCCATGTCTCAGCCTGCTCATAAAACAGATCGGGAGTTGTCTGGTGATACTTGGCGTAAACTTTCATTTGCATGTAAAACAGATCACGCGGATAACGTAAATGTTTTCTAAGATCCACAGGCATTTCATCAAGATCTTTGAATACGCCAGGATAGGCTCGGCTGTAGGCCTTGATAATCGGTCCATCGGGCTCGGAAATGTAAAAATCTACAGAACCGTCATAAGCATCGACAATCACTTTGACCGAATTGCGAATAAAATTGAATTTATGGTTACCGTCGAGAAAATCGTCAGCAGCCGGTTTGGATACAGGATATTTGTCCGAAATCGTATACGCGTCCTGTACCCAGTAAAAACGGTCTTCCGTTACCACTAAATACGGGTCCTTATCCAAATGCAAAAATGGCGTCAAGTGGTTGATTCTTTCAACTAAATTACGCCGTATCATCAGTTTGCTTTTTTTCGAAATATTGGTTGAAAAAAAGATTTTCTCGTCCTTGAAATAAAAGGCGAATAGAATTTTTCTGAAGTATGACGGAATCGGCACGCCTCCGCTTCCGGTATAGCTGCTGTCGACTCCGGCTTCTGAACCCGACAAGCCTGCAACCGTCAACTTATTGGGCACAATGGCGTATTTATAGTCCTCCTGACCATAATAGATATCCGGATACTTAACTTTAAAACCTGCATCGGAACTCATGTTCAGATCCCGCAAATACCACACGATGGGTTTTCCAGCATCTTGGGCGGCGGGTGTGATCACGGCGCCATAGCCATGCGTATAGCGTAAATGGGTGTTTTCCCAATTTTGAGCTTCCAGTGGCAGTTTTTGAATATTCATCTCGCGGGCCGCCAAATTGACCTGCTGATAGTGCTCGTTAAGAAAATAACGGTCTTCGTCTACCGCCGGAAAGCGGTAATAAGGCCTGATGCCCTGCAGTTGCATATAAACATCGGTCAGATATTCCCTGTCCCAGACAGGAATATTTTCAAAATGTTCTTGGGTTGACCATTTTTCGATGTCTTTGGTCGCATCCAGTTTCACTTCAACATCAATCGTATTAATGTTGTTCAAATCGTAGGCGTCCAGCGTGGCATCGATATTATGCTGCATGAATACCCCTTCGGCACGAACCGGATTCGGCTTCACGATAAATGTCGTCATCAATTGCGGAATAAATTTAACTTTTTGCAATCCGATGACACAGAAAAAGAAAATCGTGGAAATAATCAGCGGCGATTTAATACGATGTTTTTCCGAAAAGATAAAGACAACGCCGGTTATCGCAATGGCCAGGAACGACATAATTGCTAGCCAGATCAACGGTAATTGATAGCGTATTTCAACAAAACCCGGTCCGAAAAAAACCGGCTCGTGGGAATCGACATACAGCAATGAATAACGGTCCAGCAAAAAGCCCCAAACCACGAATAAAACAATAAAACCCAGCAGGATCGTAAGATGGATCTTCGCTCCCAACGGATATTCCTGGCTCTGGTTCGGCACAAAAATATGTTCCAGCCAATACAAAATACCGACCAGAAAAAACAAGGTAATGGAAGTTGACAATAACTCCTGTTGAATCAGCATGTAAATCGGATAGGACAGCAAATAAAAGCTGATATCGCGTTCGTATACCGGCTCAGTGATGCCAGAAGAGCTGCCGAAAAAAAACAACAGCGCCTTTTCCCATTGTTCGTAAAACGGAATCGCTATCACGATCCCTAATATCAATGACAACGGGGTATAGATTTTCGCGGAACCGCTCATGAATACGTCGGCAAAACGCTGAAACCGACGCCTTTTATCGGCGTCGAGCAACACCGCGTCGGGCGGATTCAAGCCAAGATAACGCGAGGCGATCCAGAAATGGAAAAAGAATATCGCAAAGAAAAACAGAGTGACGCCGCCGGAAAGAATAAAGCGGTAAAGCAGTCTCAACCAAAAGTAAGCTTCATATTGCAGGGAGCGAAACCACCACAGATCGACAAAAAGATCGAGAAAGATAAAGTAGAACGCAACGTATAAAACTATAGCGACAACGATTGTTGCACCCACCAAAGCAGGCAACAGATTCCGGATTCGCATAAATTCCTCTTTACTATAGGCTGTTTATTACCACATTTTAAACGATTGTATCAGAACCTGATCAACATCGTTACGCGCCGCTACCGCAAACAGCCCTCCAATCATTATTGCCGGTCGGCGCGGGAAATTGATCAGGCAACCAGACGCCCTAGAACGGCGCCATTTTAACACTCAAAATCCGGTTATGTTGACTGCGATGACAAGGTAGAAGCGTCCGTTTTTTTGTAGCCTTTGGGTCGAATAGCCACGCGCGCTTTCACCAGAGTACATAAACTGCCGTCGGCCAGATAATAACCGTACTCAAATTCTGGCGTGCTGCGTCCCTTATCTTGCAACTCCTGTCTGATTTGCCGCTCCTGCTCCATACTCATCGCAAAACGCAGCTGCAAATCGGTAACGCCTTCGAACCTGAAATCCAAATGCAACGAACGCGTCCATACCGAATAACCGGGAAACACTTTGGCACAGGACATCGCGGCAACAGGGTCCGCAAGACAAGCTTGAAAACCGCCGAACATACCGCCGCCGAAGTTGATCGCAATCCAACTGCGGGGAAGCACAATAGTGACTTTGCGCCAACAGGGAGAAAGCTCCAACACTTGAAGACGCATCAACCAAAAAGCAGGATACCATTTAATGCGCTGCTTATCGGTCAGCCAGCAGGAATTCCAGATTAATTGACGCAAATCCATCGTCGTTTCTCAGCAGAGATCAGGAATGATCAAGCAAGGCTTTTGCTGGCGGTTTCAAACACATCTTTGGAAATATTGTCGGCCTTAACGATCCTTTGCAAGGCGGCTTTCATCAATTGCTGACGATATTCGTCATAACGCCGCCATTGTGTTAACGCTGACACCATACGTGACGCCACTTGAGGATTCAGGCCGTTCAAAGCAATCACCTGATCGGCGAGGAAACCATAGCCGGAGCCGTCTGCAGCGTGAAAATGCAGCGGATTCGACTGACTGAAAGCGCCGATCAAAGATCTTACCCGATTCGGGTTCTTCAAATCGAATGCCGAATGCCCCAATAGTTTTTGAACATTCGCAAAGGTATCCGGCATAGTGCTGGTGGCTTGCAGCACAAACCATTTGTCGATAACCAAAGCCTCGGTCTCCCATTGCCGATAAAAATCTTCCAAACAGCTTTGCTTCGAAGGATGTCGACTATTCACAATGGCCGACAGCGCCGCCATCTGATCGGTCATGTTACCCGCCGTTTCAAACTGCCGTTGCGCCAGTTGATAACTTTCCTGGTTTTCCAGTGCCATTAGATAATGCAAACAGCTATTTTTAAGCCTTCTTCTGCCGATGGCGCCGGCATGGAATTGTCCGGATTCTTCGCGATGATTTTCCCGATAGAGGCGTTCAAAATACGGCTGAAGCTGCTCGGCCAAGCCTTTTCTCACAAACTCCCGGGCTCGATGGATCGCATCGACATCAATCACATCCATCTGACTGGCCAAATAACTTTCATCGGGTAGTTTTAACAGCAAGGAAAAATAAGATAAATCATCCCAAGACTGCTCCAAGACATTTCGATACGCTTCCACAATCACTGGATTAATCGTCAAATCGCGGTTCTGTTGCAGATCGTCAATCAATCCGGCAATAATTTGACTCGCCAATTGTTGAGCCGCTTCCCAACGGTTAAATGTATCAGGATCGTGGCTCAACAAAAAGGCCGATTCCTCCAAACTGCGGGACACCCTAACGTTGACCGGTGCTGAAAACCCTCGCAATATCGAGACGATCGGCTGCTCCGACAGGCCGCTAAACAAAAACGTCTGCTCTCGCCCGGTCAACTCAAGGATAATTTCTTCAACCGGAAGTTGCCCCTCCATTTGGACTGGAGCAATCCGACCCTGAGGAGTTAACAAGCCCACTTTAACCGGAATATACAATGGCGGCTTATCGGATTGACCCGGTGTATCGGGGCTATGCTGCTTAATCGTCAAATGCAATTGCCCCAGCTCCGCATCAAACCGCTGCTCTACCGCGAGCTCAGGCGTTCCGGCCTGCGAGTACCAACGTCTGAATTGCGCCAAATCTTTGCCGTTGGCGTCTTCCATTGCGCTAACAAAGTCGTCACAGGTCACGGCCTGGCCGTCATGACGCTGAAAATACAAATCGCTGCCTTTGCGGAACCCATCCGCGCCTAACAGCGTGTGCAACATTCGGACGACTTCCGCGCCCTTTTCATAAACCGTCAGCGTATAAAAGTTATTGATTTCAATATAGGATTCGGGCCTGATCGGATGCGCCAACGGACCGGCATCTTCAGCAAACTGACGCGTTCTGAGTAGATTAACATCCTCAATGCGCTTAACCGCTTTGGATGCGCGATCCCCGCTAAATTCCTGGTCACGGAAGACGGTGAAGCCCTCTTTCAAACTGAGCTGAAACCAGTCGCGGCAAGTAATACGGTTACCGGTCCAGTTATGGAAGTACTCGTGACCGATCACCCCTTCGATATGCTCGTAATCGCTGTCGGTTGCGGTATCAGGCCGAGCCAACACGAATTTCGTGTTAAAAATATTCAAGCCTTTGTTTTCCATCGCTCCCATGTTGAAATGGCCGACTGCGACAATCATATACAAATCCAGGTCATATTCCCGGCCGTACACTTCTTCGTCCCAACTCATCGCGTTTTTCAACGATTGCATGGCGTGCTCACACTTGTCCAGATCGTGACTCTCGACAAAAATCTGTAACCTAATCTCGCGGCCGCCCATCGTCTCGAAACGGTCCTCAATACACTCGAGCTGTCCGGCGACCAACGCAAACAGATAACAAGGTTTGGCAAACGGATCTTCCCAGCTCACCCAATGCAAGTTATCGCCTATCTCCCCTTGAGCCACTTTATTGCCGTTAGAAAGCAGAACAGGATATTTATCTTTATCGGCCACCAATGTAGTTTTGAACGTACTCATCACATCGGGACGATCGAGAAAATAGGTAATTTTCCTAAATCCCTCCGCTTCACATTGCGTACAAAGCATCGGACCTGACTGGTACAAGCCTTCGAAAGCCGTATTCGCCTCTGGATTGATGGTATTTTCAATGACCAGTACAAAAATTTCCTGCTGCGGCACCTTGGGAATAATCAACGTTTCAGCCGTTTGCAAATAGTCTGACTCGCTTAAATAAACATCACCCAATGCGACGCTAACCAAGTTCAACTCTTCCCCCATCAACACCAGCTCTTTGGATTCGCTCCGGCACTCAGGGTTGCGTTGCATGGTCAGCCGGGAGATTACGTGGGTGTTCCCCTGGTCCAGAGTGAATTTCAGGTCTACATGATGAATCAGAAATTCCGGAACGGTATAGTCTTTCAAATAAATAGTTTTGGGAGTCGCGTCACGCATGAGTCACATCAGAAAAAGTTAAGTTTGGATAAATTCAGCTTGGCAATAAATCACGCCGATGCCGGGTTTGGACGATTGCCTGCTGCAAAAACGATAACAAGTAACCAGGAAACAAGAAAGGCCACGCCACCAATCGGCGTGATCATTCCCAACCACTTGATATTTAATAATGTCAACAAATAGAGGCTACCGGAAAACAGCAAAATACCGATAAACATTAGCCAACCGGCCCAATATAACAATTTTGAGTTTTCGAACTGCCATCTAATAACGGCAATCAATCCCAACCCTAATGCGTGCCACATTTGATAAGTGACGGCGGTTTTATAAACAGCCATCATCTCGACGTTCAAAACATTTTTTAATCCATGGGCGCCGAAGGCACCCATGGCCACCGCCACCAGCGCCGAAAAGGCGCCTAAAAACAAAAATAGCGAACGCATTATTTCTCCATCAGCCGAGGCATTAATTGAACCAAGTTACACGGTTTGGTTCTAAAATCCAGCTGTTCTTTAATCAATTCATCCCAAGCAGTCCGACAAGCACCGGACGAACCGGGCAAGCAAAAAATATACGTCGCATTGGCCACGCCGGCAATCGCTCGGGACTGCACGGTAGAAGTTTTGATATCGCGATAAGAGATCATTCGGAACACTTCCCCGAAACCGTCCAGAACCTTATCCAAGAGGGGCGTTACCGCCTCAGGAGTCCCATCCCTTCCAGTCACCCCGGTACCGCCTGTGGTTAACACAACATTCACTTGCTCATCGACAATCCAGCCGGAAACCACCGCCCTGATGCGATAAATATCATCGGGAACAATTCTTTTTTGATAAAGCAAATGCCCTTCCTGTGTCACTCTTTCCACCAACGTTTTACCGGAAACATCGTCTGCTTCGGTCCGCGTATCGGAAATAGTTAATACTGCAATATTTAGCGGAATAAATTTGATCTCTTGATTCACGATTGTTTATCACAAAACTTGAAATTAAAGTTTGAAATTGTCCGGTGACTCAGTTAAATGTCAAGTTTGCATTCTTTTTGGCTACTTCAACACCAAGAAGAAAGCTTCGCCACCGCGCTGTATGTTGATTAACAAGGCACGTCGAGGATCGACCACTTTTTTCAACTCGTCCAATTGCCTAGTCCTGTAGCGGTTGGCGGAAACAATAATATCGCCCGGACGCAAGCCTACACGCCACGGATAAGAACCGGCTTCTATTTTCTCAATCAGCACCCCTTCTATTTGTCCCTTAGGCGTATTCGACAAGACGGTGCCTTCCAAAGTTTTATGCAATTTGCCACCAAGCAACTCTTGTTTGAGCGGCTTGCCAATCACCGCCTGGACTGTTTTGATCTCATCACCGCGCACGACTTGAATATTAACGGTGTCACCGATCTCCATCAAACCGATCATATTGCGAATCTGATAACTGCTTTTGACTTTGCGACCGTTCAGAGAGACGATGATATCGCCCGGCTCCAGCCCGGCCCTGGCCGCTGCCGAAGCCGTCTCCACTCGACTTATCACGGCCCCGTGCTTGCTTTTTAAATCAAAAGCTTTGACCAGTTCCGGCGTCAAATCCTGTGTGGTGACACCTAACAACCCTCTTCTGACTTCGCCATGTTCAACCAATGAGTCGACCAAAGTCATCACCATATTGGAAGGAATAGCAAACCCGATTCCCACGTTACCGCCGCCAGGGGCCAAAATCGCCGTGTTCATTCCAATAAATTCGCCGCGCAAATTGACTAGAGCCCCTCCTGAATTACCGGGATTAATTGAAGCGTCGGTCTGAATGAAATCTTCATATCCTTCTATTCCCAGGCCGCTACGCCCTAGCGCGCTGATAATGCCCGAAGTCACTGTCTGCCCTAAACCGAAAGGATTGCCGATAGCGACGGCAAAATCTCCGACTTTAAGTGCTCTTGAATCGGCAATCGGCAATGCGGTCAAATGATCAGCTGGAATCTGAATCACGGCGACATCCGCTTCCGGATCCGTACCCAGCAAGCTGGCATTGAAGTGTCTGCCGTCACTTAACGTCACCATGATTTTATCGGCTTTATCGATCACATGGTTATTGGTGACGACATAACCTTTTTCATTATCGATAATCACTCCGGAACCCAAGCTGTTTTTCTGCTGACGTCTTGGTTGATTAGGCAACTGGAAAAAATATCTGAAAAAGGGGTCATTCAGCATCGGATTTTCTCTGACAGCTTTGGTGGTAGATATATTCACCACTGCCGGCATACTGCG
>JBNLEI010000075.1:0-3932 GCA_050304855.1 Methylococcaceae bacterium | reverse complement strand
GGTGAAGCATTCTTCCGTAACCTGCATTCGCAAATCAAAATCAACGAAGACGCCGAAATTCAGCAATACATCCAAACTATCGGTCGAAAATTAGTAGCCAATAGCGACACTCCCAGCAATCCGTTCCATTTTTTTGTCGTGCTTGATAACAGTATCAATGCTTTCGCAGGTCCGGGCGGTTATATCGGCGTTAATTCCGGCTTGTTCCTTCTGACCGAAGCGGAGAGTGAGTTGGCTTCCGTCATGGCTCATGAGGTGGCTCATGTCACTCAACGTCATCTTTACCGAGCCTTTGAAGCAGCCAGCAAATTATCGATTCCGACTGCAGCAGCCACTCTGGCGGCAATATTATTGGGTACACAATCGCCTGAGTTGGGCCAAGCCGCACTCATCGCCGTGCAAGCCGGCAGCACACAATTCCAGATTGATTTCACACGCGACAATGAAATGGAAGCCGATCGTGTCGGCATGCAAACATTAGCCGATTCCGATTACGACCCTCGCAGTATGCCAGTTTTTTTCGAACGCCTACAACAATCCACCCGCTACTACGGCCAAGGAATCCCGGAGTTTCTGCGGACTCACCCGGTGTCAGCGTCGAGGATTGCCGATACTCGAGGCCGCGCGGAACATTATCCGTATAAGCAGTACCCTGATTCCAACGGTTACATGTTGGCTAAAGCCAAACTTAGAGTGCTAACCTCCACGGATCATAACGCCACATTGAACTACTTTAAGTCTTATGAAAACCAAGGAACGAATTTTCAACGAGCTGTAGCACGTTACGGTATTGCTCTAATTTTACTGAAGTCGCAAGAATTTTCTGGCGCTGAAAACATTCTGCAAGAGCTGGTTAGACAATATCCCAATCAACCACAATTTGCTGCTTCTCAGGCCAGAACCGCGTTGGACAGCCGACAATTTGACAAAGCTTCGAGTTTATATAAACAAGCGTTGTATGCTTTTCCCAACGATAACGCTATAAAAATCGAATTTATCGAAACCCTATTACTAACGGGACATCCCGATGAAGCCAAACGGACACTGGAAACCCTGGATGCCTATAATCAAAAACAGCCCATATACTACGAACTGATGGCGCAATGCCATGCTGATTTAAAGCAGGAAGCCGAATCACACCGGTTTTTGGCGGAATATTATTATGCCAAAGGACAAACCGAAGCCGCCATTATGCAAATTAAACTGGCCAAGCAAGCGAAAGACTTAAATTTCTATTTACAGGCTATTTTGAACGAACGTCTGGAATTTTTCATGATTGAAGAAAAACAGCGCCAACTCAACCGCTAGTTGATTTGGCGATCAAACCATCGGAGCGAAATTTCTCGATCAATTTCGCTTTGCTTTTTCATACCGAACTGTTGACGGCTAGGAAGTGAGTGAACAGATAAATGCACTTCGTGCCGTCGATTTTTTTCTATAAGAATTATCTTATATCAATAACTTACTGTATTTAAAAAATATTTTTGTCTCGACACCTTTTTTTTAACAAAATCATTTTTTTTGATAGACACCTGTGTTTTTTTTGATATAAACTTTTACGCAACTTACGGAGTGAGTTCAACCTTACGGTTGTTTATGAGGAGGAGAGCGGCCTGATTAAAAGGCTATTGATAACAACAATAATAAAGAATAGTAACTGCTTAGTTAACTATTGCCAAAAGGCAAGCATAAAATCCAAAAAACAATAATAAAAACAAATTTGGACATGCCCGCGCAAGCGGGCTTTTTATTGCCCGAAAGAAATATTTTTCGCCTGATTGCAGCACCGGAAGAAGCGGATGCCCCTTCCGATCCTAACAATCAAACCCTCCAAGACTATAACGTAATACGAATCCCGATCCATCCTGCCCTGGGTGCTCCCGGAGAAACAAATCGCCCGCTGTCGTAAGCAGGCCCAAGCACCTCGTCAGCCTGGCCGTAAACGCCAAAAGTTTTGTAATCCCTATCGAAAATATTATCAAGTTTGCCGAATAAAGCTAGATAGTCAGTTACCTTAACTTCGGTTCTGACATTAAACAACCAGTAACCACCTAACGGGTCAGTGATATTGGCTTCGTCGCCTCTAAAATATTGATCCCCGCTATATTGGGCATCGATTGCCAGCGTCCAGCGCTTCCATAGATCAACGCCTAATGTCGCTTTGTAGATATGCTCCGGCAATCCTGGAATCCGGTCGCCTCTTTCCACCCTAACCGCCTCGTCTTCGTCCAACGGGCTTTGAATGGTGAATCCGTCCAGGAAACGCGCGTTAAGATACGTATAATTGGTTGCAAAATGCCAATCATCGATCTCGCTGAACAGATGAGGTAAATCGGCGCTGAGCCCTGCTTCTACACCATAACGCAGCGTCTGACCGACATTACTGAAGAAACCTTCGCTAATACTGTCGCCTCCGCGGTTGAAAATGATGTCGTTATGGTTGGCGGTGTGAAAAAACCCGGCGTTCCACACCAAATTGCCTTCACCCATCAGTTCATTTAAATCGCCTCTGACCCCGCTTTCCCAAGATTTCGCCACCACTTGGGCCAACGGCGGATCGGCAACAAAGGCATTGGGCAAGCGGCAAGGATCGTCTTCATCGGCACAACTCAACTCCATCGGCGTCGGAACTCTGGACGATTCGCTATAGCTTCCATATAGGGTCGTGTTATCCAACATTTGCCAAGCAAAGCCGACCGACGGATTGAATCGATCAAAATTATGATGACCACTTAATTTATCTTCACCGTTGATATATTGATTTCTCATATCGATACTGGTGTGATTGTAACGTCCGGCGAAAGTGACTGTAAAATCATCGAGCAGCGAAAAACTGTCGCTGAAATAAAAACTGTACGTTTCGGTAGCAGTATTCAACCTGACCCTGGCTTCCTCCAATAAAATACCGCTCCCTACGGTTCCCCGCGAGTCGGTCAATTGCGCTAACTCGGTATCGGATTCGAAATGTACTTCCGCATAATCATAAGCTGCGCCGAAAATAAAGTTATTTTCGTGACCAAACAAATCGTGACTAAAGGCCGACTGAATGCTTCCACCGCTACTACGCATATGCGTCTGGCTGGTATTATTGGTCGCCCCTTCGACGGCATCGTCTGCAGCGACGTTATTACCATTGATATCAGCGACGACCTCTTCGTCCGCACCGGGATCTACACACAACAAGCCGGCATTACCGCCAAGCGCGCATTCCTCGAAATCACTATCGTCCCCGTTGAAAGTTTTGATCCGGTTCTGCCTAAAATACGCATTGCCGCTTAACTGAATATCGTCGGTCAAATCAAAATTGCCCGACAATTCGGAAAAGAACATCCGGGTAATGGTTTGATCCGGATGGGTAAAAATAGCTTTCCGGAATTGATTGTGCAACTCTTCGGGGACTGCACCGTTTCCTTTCATATCGTTGTCGTTAGCGGCTAACGTCAAATCCAAACTACCTCGATCACCTCGCCAACTTAGGGTACCCAAAGCCTGTTGAGCCGAAGTCGGTGAAAAATCCCGCCAACCTTGCTCGTCGAAATGACGTAAATCGAGGAAATAGCCCCAGGTGCCGTTATTCCATCCACTACTTAATTCCTCTGAGTGTCGATCCCAGGATCCTCCATAAGCTTCCAATTGATGTCCCGGAGCGCTGAAACCGGTTTTAGTTTGTACCGAAATAGCGCCGCCCAAAGTATTCAAGCCGTACAACGGATTTGATCCCGGGCTTAACGTCATGTTCTCGATCGCGCCGGGCGGCAACAAATCCCAGTTCACGGAATCGCCGAACGGCTCGTTGAAGCGCACGCCGTTGACATAAACCGAAAGCCCCTGCGGTAACCCCAACAACGGCGACGCGACAAAGCCGCGGTAATAAACATCTGGCTGTAGCGGATTATTCTGCGCCTCGTTCACATGCACGCTCCCCATATAGC
>JBNLEI010000074.1:0-1555 GCA_050304855.1 Methylococcaceae bacterium | reverse complement strand
GATACGCTCAGCAGCTTCAGAACCTTGTGAACGAAACTCACGAGCAACTCTTTCCCGCTCGGCTTCCCTTCGGCGATAAACCGATGAACTGACGTCTTCTGGCAAATCGATGCGTTTCACCTGAACATCGATAATGTCAATACCATAGCTTTTTGCAGCCGGTGCGACATTCTTGATCAAGGTCTCGCTGATTACTTTCCGGTCGGTGGAAACCAATTGCTTGATTTCACGTTTACCGAACTCGCTACGACTAGCGTCTTTAACGATTTGGTCCAAACGGATATTAGCCTGGTTGATATTACCGCCAACTGAAGTATAGAAAGCTCTTACATCACCAATACGCCATTTAACGAAAGAGTCGACGATCACGTTTTTCTTTTCCGCAGTCAGAAAACGTTCCGGTTTCGAATCCATCGTCAAGACACGGGCATCAAATTTTTTGACATTGTTAACTAACGGAATTTTAACATGCAAACCTGGCGCAAAATCATCTTCAACGATTTCACCGAATTTGAACAAAATAGCCTTCTCAACTTCCGTCACGGTAAACAATGACATCGATGCTACAATCAACAAACCAACAACGGCGACTAGAATTTTATTGATTCCCATCTTAACGCCCCCTTGCATCACGTCCTCGAATCGAGGATCTCAGATTATTATTGACAATTCGCGTCGCTTGCGGCGTAAAACTCGCCGGAGTTTCGACCGTTGTCGCGGGTGCTTGCACGGTATGCTGCTTCGTCATTTTATCCAAAGGTAAATAAAGTAAATTGTTGCCGCCTTTGACATCGACCATAACGGTATCAGTATTACCCAGGACTTCCTCCATGGTTTCCAAATACATCCGTTGTCTGGTGATTTCCGGCGCTTTTTTATACTCTGTTAACAACTGAGAGAAACGACTGACTTCACCGTTCGCTTCGGCAATAGCTCTTTCCTTATATGCTTCGGCTTCCTGGACTTTTCGCGAAGCCGCACCTCGAGCTTTCGGCACGACGTCGTTGGCATAGGCTTCAGCCTCATTGATCAGGCGTTGTTTATCTTCCCGCGCCTTAATTGCGTCTTCAAATGCACCTTGTACCTGCTCGGGTGGCTGTGCATCCTGCAAGTTTACACTGGTAATTAACACGCCCGCCTTATAAGAATCCATTACCGACTGAATCTCGGCCTTGATTTCAGCAACCACTTCGCTGCGACCTTCGGTCAACACGAAATCCATGTTGTTATTACCGATTACGCCACGCTCAACACTTTCGGTGACTTGCTTCAAAGTAGCCGCAGGGTTGTAAACGTTGAAGGCATAATCTTTAGGGTTACTGATCTTATATTGCACTGCCAAGCGTACATCGACGATGTTTTCGTCTTTAGTCAGCATCAACGCTTCTTTAGGCACAGAGCCCATACCCTGACGCCCACCGGAACGATAACCCACTTCGATAAAGCGTTGTTCTTCCACATTGATACTCTGGACTTGTTCTATCGGCGCTGGTATATGCCAGTTCAAACCGGCTTCGGTGGTATCGGCATAGGCACCGAAACGAGTAACGACACC
>JBNLEI010000073.1:0-2150 GCA_050304855.1 Methylococcaceae bacterium | reverse complement strand
CAAGGCTTGTACCAAATCCAGATTCTGATGCTGAACACCATGGATCGTCAGGCCGCCGGGTAACTCAATCGTCAACTCGGCGCTGCCCGGCCGCTCAACGACCACTTGAGTGAAACCACCGACACCCGCGTGGGCGCCATTCCGAACAGCCGGTTCGGTTCCGGAAAACTTTCTCCGCCAATAAACAAACGGGTGATAAATTAAATCATTGACCTGACAAAATCGGCTGCCGGATAAACCAGAGGTCCGATACGCGTTAATACGGGACTGCCATTCGGTTTGTCGGTCTTGGCCGGAAACGTCGTTCATCTGTCTCTACCTCCATCAAATTAATGTGAGGCACAGTATGCCGCCGGCTCTCGCCGAATTTAATGGGTGGATTTAAGGTCGCTTACGTTTGACCGGTTCAATCGTTGGCAAATCCTGGCTGATTCCTTGCAGTATTGCCAGCGCAATAAAAATCTACAATTGAATGGCTATGTGTTCATGCTAAATCATCTACATACCATCATCACTTCGGTGGATGTTACCGGGGTTGTCAGAGACTTTAAGCGGTTTACCTCCAAGCGGATTAAGGAAATCTCTTGGCTCACGAGCCGCGTGTGTTAGCGTTATTTTTGGATCATGAAGGCAAATAGCGGCTGTGGCTGGATACGAACGCACCCAAGAAAGTGGAAAATTCGGCATTCTATTTACAAAAATTAAACTACATACATCAGAATCCTTCGCGGAAACAGTATGTAACGAGACCGGAGCACTGGTTTTGGTCGTCGGCTAATGCCGGATCACCGTTGAATGTTGAATTTTTGTAGGGTCATAGGTGTAATACAGCTGCCGCCTATTACACCCTATGGCGAAAGTCTTATCGAGTTGCCGCATGCCTGCAAAAATGGGTTTGCCAGCAATTTCGAAAGCATTGCACATCGGTTGCTTGTCAGCCGTGCGACCTACTGCTTTCTTCGGCCGGTGTCCGCTTGTTTGCGAAGAATGAGATGGCTAGCATGAGGCAGCCGGCGATCATAAATACGAAGACCTTTAGATTGGTGTTGATTTGGTGAAGATCGATGAACAGTATCTTAAAGATCGTTAACGAAAACAGACCGAATCCGATGTTTTTGTGATCTTCCATTTCGCTGTTGCTGACGCCTAAAAAGATCATCCATCCTGCCAAGGATATCCACCATATCGTGGTTGCGAAGCTGCGAATGCCTCGAATTTTTTCGCTTGCCAAGTCGATATCCAGCGAGTTGAATAGTGCCATGATCTCATGGCTTAGCGTTGCCCAAACCACCGTGTACATAGAAAACACCATACAAAACTGCCAGAGTGGGCCGAACTCTTGATTCGTCTTTTCTCTATCTGCGGTCGACAGTCCCTTTAAATTGATGTGTAAGCTGAGTATCACGGCCAAGGTCATTGCCCCCATGAAACTTTCCGGGGTTGCCAGCAGATGGGCATCCGGTGGAAAGGGATGAAACCGTCCAATAATTGTTAGTAGTGTGGAAGCGTATCCAACGACCGCAAGAAACAACGAGAGCTTAATCAAATTAATTCGATTTTCCGCCTTGACCGCCATATAGCCGGCATACGAAGTGATAGCGGCGGGAACCGTCAGAAACAATAGCGATTTGGGAACATTGTCCATTAGTAGGAGGTCGAGGAATACCATGAGTACGATGGCACCGATTGCCAGATAACAACCTAACTCTCGGAAAGACTTAAGATCCTCGCCTTCGTCGTCCAGTCGCGGAAATTTGCCCCCTAGCAGAAAAGGCGATACGGCTAGGCATAAAACAATGGTTTTTCCGCTCAGAAACCACAACGAGGCCATGTTTAAGGCCGTAAGGTGCAAAAGCGTCATCAGGATGCCGAAACATGCGAAGAAGAAAAAGGCCATTTCGCGCAGCAAAGCGGGACGCCGCATGTGAAGCAGGCCGAAAACGGCAGCTACCAAAGCGAAAATCAAGCCGTCGTAGTGTTGCAAATATGACTGTAGTTTAATCACTGCCATGACGACGGAGAGAATGCCGCCCAAGTAAAGCGCGGTGTGTTGGCGCCGAACAATGACTTGTCGCAGATAGTGCCAGCCGGCGAAATAAATGGCTGCACTACCGAATAACAACCCCGCGACTACTGCCCTTTCCAGATAC
>JBNLEI010000072.1:0-2461 GCA_050304855.1 Methylococcaceae bacterium | reverse complement strand
ACCGCCGGCGGACGGATCGTTATGCGTTTGACAGGCGTCGAGCAGTAGCGCGGCGCATAGCATATATAAGCATGTGGTTTTAAAAATACGTCGTTTGGATAAGCTCATCGGTTGACTGGGTGGATACGATTTTAACAATCCTTCCGGAAGCTCGGACCGTATAACCGGTTTGGCGCAATTCCGGAATCAGGTGCTCTATGGTAAGAGTTTATCCGGACCATTGCCAGTCGAAGATCGTACAGGCGGTTTTGATAATGTTTTAGTCTTAGGCCAATCGATCGGCGGGGTTGCGAATGCGTTTTATGACTGAATTTGTTGAATCAGTAGGTCATAATCCTGCTCGGATAAAACGCCGCTGATTGCGCTTCTTTCATGGGCCGCGTTATAAAAATAAGTACGCGGCAATTCGCCGTACCAGGTCGGATCGATTTGAAAACGCAGCCGGGCGGAGTTCGCTTCGCTGAATAGCCAATTATCCATTCCTGTCAGATGATTTTTTTCCAATATAGTGAGGACATGGTCGGCGTCGGAGAAATCGTCGACCGAAATCAACACGAAGCCCAATTCGGGATGAGAGTCGCTGATTTTTTTCAAGGTAGCCATTTCCTTCATGCAAGACGAGCAGGTGACGGACCAGAGTACCAACACCAGGGGGCGGTTTTCATATTGACTCAGTAATGTTTTGTAACTGCTCTTGTCGAAAGACTGCAGAGCCGTCTCTTCGGCGAAGGCTTGATTCAGGTTAAGAGAAATCAACAAGCAAAATAGTAAGGCCAGTTTTTTCATAGTTTCACGATTTGGTGTCCCTGGTTTTCCGTGAACCAGGATAGGAATATATCATGGGCGTTTTTGATCAGGGCCGGATGGCCGTTTTCCTCAGTGGAAGACAGGACGGTTTGAATTTTTGTCCAACTTTTTCCTCGATCAAAAGAGTGTTGAACTTGGATATAGGTCCGCTCTCCGTCGAATTCTTTCCAGGTCAAAACCACTTTGTCCTGGAAGGCAATGACGTCTGGATGGCTGGGTAATCGATCCGCATTACCCAGCGCCATCGGTTCGGAAACCGAGCGGCCGTAATCATCGGTCTGCGCATAAAATATCCCCCGACGATCTCCCAAGGTAAACCAGGTTAAATGACTCCGGTGACGATCGTCAACGGCCAGTGCCGGCCCGTGTTCGGGACAGGCTTCGATTTTCCAGTTGTCGTGGGTGATGCGTTGAGCTTCCGACCATTTTTGCTCTGCAGTCATATGAATCAGGGCGTGATCGCGCACGTTGCCTGGAAACACCATGCGGACCAGAACGACGGGTTTGTCGTCAGGATCGAAAGCGGTCGCCGTCCGGCAGCAGGAACAGATCGAACTGCTAATGAAGCGATTCTCGAAATGCGTGCCGCTATCGGGATTGTTGACGGTGTAATAAAGCGACAAAACACCCGAACCATGTTGTTGGTCACGGTGTTCGTGGCGCATGTCGTGCCAGAACAGATAAATATTATCGTTGCGGTCTACCATCATCTTGTCCATATAATGCTTGGCCGATGTGGCATGGTCGCTGATTAACGCCGGCGGGCTGAAAGTTTGACCGTTATCGTCGGAGAAAGTGTAGTAACTGGTCGATTTTTGTTCCGCATCGGCATAATAGAGAACATGGATGCGTCCGGAGCTGCTGAAGGCGATGGCCGGCGGGTTTTCCGGCCAGGCACTCGTTTTGAGCGAGTTTGGATTTACTTGTACCGGTTTGCTGAAGGTTTGGCCGTTATCGGCCGAAGAATCGATAAATACGGCATTGCGGGTGGGCGTAAGACGCCACAATTTGCCGTCAGGTGCAAAGGCGACAGAAACCGTGGTGTTAATCGCATGGCGGCTGATATCGGTTTCCTCTTTGAGATTGAGGGTCGATTGGCAAGCAGGAAGAGAAAACAGCCAGATGGCCAAAAGAGCTGTGTAAAGATGTTTATCGTTCATAGTTCCAACCCTTCGGGTCAGGAATCGAAAAGTAAAATGTGCAATCGCTTAACTTCCTTTGTTGCCGAATGAAGAAAAAGTTCCTCAAGGCAACCGTTCCTAGAATCTGAAGCTGATATTGCTGATCAGACGATAGTCGGGTTCGTCCTGGTTGCCGTTTGTATCCTGCACGACGGGAAGACCCAGGGACACGGCTAAACTGATGGCATCCGTGGCGCGGACTCTTAGGCCTGGCGATAAAAAGACCAGGTTGCCGCCGGAATTTTCATTGTCAATTCCATTAGTTTCTTGTTTGTCCCGCCATTCGCCGTTGATTTCCATGATTAAGTCGAGGCCGACCGGAGAAGATGCCAGGCTCATGTCGTAATCTCCCAAAACCTTATAGGCCGCGGCGAAGTTATAACTGAAAACATCGCCCAAATCAGTGTCTTGAGCGCCTTCAGTGCTGACGTTGTAGACCAGACTGCTGTTGAAGGAAAAGGCGTCCAGTTGTT
>JBNLEI010000071.1:0-12782 GCA_050304855.1 Methylococcaceae bacterium | reverse complement strand
TTGAAACGCCAGTGGATGTTCTTCGTCGTTGTACTCCAGCATGCGTTCCCGGTTACCGTACAAAATCGCGCCGGTCGTCACCATTTCGGTATAGAGTAGCGCACGCCTGGACAGCAGGCGATAAAAATACCGGCAGTGCCTATCGGTCCAATCCAGCATCGGGGCCACGCAGAAGGTTCGGCTTGGGAAGTTTTGATTGCTATCGGGTTCGCGGGTATGAGACTGCATTGACTGACCGTCTTGGGCACCGATTTAGCCCGGATAATTCATGAAGGGAATGGAATTTCTGGAAAATCGGGCGAAGAAGGTTGGACAAACATCACGAATGCCATAGCCAGCTCTGGCTTGAGTGATTTTGTTCAAGATTCGAAGTCCGATTGTTCAGCAAACCATTCAGGCACAAACTGTACCCAATAAACATGAGTCATATGAAACTTAAGACATTGGCTTTAAATGCTTATTTCAAATGGTAAGGCCGCCTTTGTGAAATATCCGGGCTAGCAAGTTCATGACCAAAAAGACGGTGTTGATCCAGGCGAACGGGCGTTAAGGCGATAGCCTTTTTTTGTCCTGGCGGTATTTGATTTCGACGGGGATACGTTGCAGATATTCCTGCCGGCATTGCGCTTTTTCTTGCTGAAGTTGTTCGCGATTAGCATCGGGTTCACGTTTGGCCGTGAGGTTTGCCGGCAAAGCGGATGCCGCGTTGCTTCAGCCAGTCGCGGCTGGCGCGCGTGCGGTAGATCGGGTCTGCCAGTGCCCGTTTCGGGTAGCGGTCATATCGTGCCAAGTACGCTGCGACTTGCAAGACGAGGTCCTGACCTTCGAAAGGCCTCCCAACCCAGGTGGTCAACATGGCTCGAGCCTTCGCCGGTCAAGCAAACGCTGAGTTTGGCGCTGAATTCTACCGGTCTGTTCAGCTGGCCGCGCAACATCGGCCGAACATAGAATAGACTCTTGTACCCGGATTGATTCTGATGATGCTCGCAGCGGCGCGTCCGGGTTCGATACATCTTTCTCTGCTACTGATACAGATGCTGGACCAATCAATAGCGGCGAAGCATCCAGCCGGGCACGGTAGCGGTGTACGGCGAGGAATGGGAGCCAACAGGTTTTCGATATGGCCAAGGTTGCGGGCAGATATTGCCACTGCTGTTTCAGACCGCGGTGTAGCGGTTTCCGGCCAGGGTGCATTTGTTTGGTCACGGCCAAATAAGCGGAGCGGGCTTGTCCGCGGTAAATTTTGGGTTTTTCAGCCACCTTCAGCCGCTTGCACAAGGTGTTGCTGGTCTGTTCCGTCAATTCGCGCGCTTCATTCACCAGGGTCAAGTCGGTGGGAAAGCGGATGGCTCGTTCAACCACCGTGCCGTCGACAATCAATTGAGCTTGCGGCGTAGCGATGTAAGTGCGGCTATTTTTACGAAAGCTTGTTTTGGGCGTCCAAGCCCAATCAAGCGGCAAAAATTACGCGCCAACCAATGCCTCCGGCGACCCCCATTCGTCCTCGTCACCTATCAGCCGATGATAACTATCCAATCCGTCAGGTAAGTAATCTTAATCGACAGCGTTTTTTGCAATACTTTCAGCATCTCGCCGGAATCCCGGATCTTCAGTCGCCCGTTGAGTTTTAAGTTACGCAGCGAATCATCTTTAAACAAGATCATCCCATTGTGATTTCGGTCAATATGCTTAACGACAGCTTCTAAGGTTTCGTTTTCGTAGTCCAAATAACCCTTTATCCATGATGTGGATAGTGTCGAATCCAGTTTATGAGGCTCACCCAGCACTGTATCGGTTATCGTTACCTCGTCTCCGTCTCGCAATAAAGCCGGTCGATTCCGGCTCCTGTTATCGGACACTTCGACACGACCGGAAAGCACTTTAACCTGGGCGTTGTCGTGGTGCCGATGAACGAAAAATCGCGTTCCTAAAACGCGAGTCGTCGACTGGCTTGCTTGGACAATGAATGGCCTGCCAGGATCCGGCTTGACATCGAAATACGCCTCACCTTTCAAGAGCTCCACCACTCGCCGTCCGTTTTCCATTTTTATCGCAACCGCGCTGTCAGTATTGAGCATGGCCGTCGAGCCATCGGACAACCGGACGTTCAGACGCTCGCCTACCGCCGACGAATAGTCGGCATTTAGCATTAGATAAAATTGTTGTCCGAGGGAAACGGCTAGAACCAAGCAGGCTGCTAAAGCTAAGGCTATTCGAAGATTAATAAAACGCTTCGTTGGCTTACGCGGAGCTATGCCGTGTTTCTTTGCGCTATCGATCAATCCTTTCAATAAATCCGTATCGTCCCACATCAGGCAAGTTTCATAGAACGCGGTACGATGCTTGTCGTCTTGTTCAAGCCATTGAATAAAAGCTGCCTTATCGTTTCGGCCGACATTGTCGGCACGTAATCGGATAAACCATGTCGCGGCTTGCTCGTCCACGCTATCGTCGGGATCGGTCAACATAACACTTAAACAACCAGAAAATCATTCGGAAAACTCAGGCCATTTTACAGAAAACACTCATTTTTGACAGGATTTACCAAACCGCTCAATTACGTTAGGTTTATGGATGCAGTAACAGGCTGTGTTCCGGTTGCCCGGCCGCCGCCGAAAGCGGCAGTCCAGAGAGCCAATATTGTTGCTGGTCCCGATAATAGGCCGACAACGGATGGCCGGATTGCCCTCCCGGCAGATGCAATATTCCTTCCTTAAAACGCCCCGGCGACACCACTAAACGTTCGCTTGCGCCAAAATCGGCTCCGGTGACCCGCACACAATAACCTCCGCATCCGGCTAACGGTTCATGCGGCATGTCCAATACCGGCGACAATATCGGCATAGCCTTCGAGAAGGGATGAGCGTGACCGACTCTATTGTGCAAGCCCCAAGTCTGGCCAAATATACCGACCTCGGGATGACGAGCCTTGATTCGGGAGACACTCGTTTGCAGTTGCTTGAGAAGGAATTGGTTCCAAGTCTTAAAGTGTCGCGAGTCGGGCAGTAATTCAAGCGGTTTCTCATCCAACAACGTTTGCAACGGGGTATCTACATAATTCCAGGCATACTTGAAGTTATCGTCCGCTTGTCGGCAAGTCGACAAGAATGGGGAAAACACCTCGTTGATTAACTGCCGACGAAATTCGACTAAAACCGGTAAGCCGAGACTATCAACATCCGCCCGGCCGTTCCAGCCCAACAAATAGTCGCGTAACTCAGTCAATTCCGGTTTTTCCGCCAACACTTCAGGCGTCAATACTTGCAATGCCAGCTGTTGGTAGTAGTTGTAAAGTTCGGTTGTCGTATCCTGTTGCAAATTAAACTGCGACCATTCGCTCTGTGCTGCTGACTGTTGGAGGCGCTGCCTAATCCGATATGCGCGGTAACCGTTGACGAACTGATGACCAATCACATAGGGAAAATCGGCGGCAAAGCGCCTTTCGTTGGCGCTCACCAGAAAACCTTCCGGCGGATCGGTCACTCGCGGCAGCTCGCTGGGACTCACATATTCTTGCCAACCTGCCGTTCCGTCTGCCCAGGACCGGCTAACCGAACCGTCACCCCCATAGCGACGAGGTATTTTCCCGGTAAGTGTCCACGCTATATGCCCCTTATCGTCCGCCAACAAAACATTCAATTGCGGACCGCCTCCGCTATTGGCTATGGCCAATGCCTGTTCAAGGGTTTTACTTTGCTCCAACTCCAAAATATTTATGTTGACCGCCTCCGGATCCAAAGCCACCCAATGGACCGCAACCGCCTGCCCTAACAACAACTTGTCCGATACCGGCCCCCATACCGTTTCTTTGATCACTAACCGTTTGGTCCGCCCACCCTTGATCACGATCGATTCATGCCGCTCGCCGAAATCACGCCATCGGCCACCGAGTCGATATTGTCCGGAATTTTCCGGATTGATCTCCAGTTTGACCAAATCCAGGAAATCGCCCACAAGATTGGTCATACCCCAAGCCACATGCCGGTTACTCCCGGCAATCAGAAACGGGGTTCCCGGCAAATTGACACCGATCGCCCTCACCATCGGATAATTCAGTTCAACCCGGTACCAAATATTGGGGACATGGATTCCTAAGTGTATATCGTTCGCCAAGATCGCGCGGCCGTCGGCGGTGAAGCTGCCGTTCACTGCCCAAGCATTCGAACCGGCCAAGCGTTCTCCCGAGGATGCATCCGCTAAGCTATCGGAACTAATACGGCGACCGGCTAAGAGCGCCTGCAATGCAGATACTGGCACCGACTGTGGAGGTCTGAGAGACGTCGTATGATTCATCAGAGTATCGGTGAAACGATCGGTATCCGGGGTCAAAAAGGCCACGGCTTCCGCGGGCAATGACTGTTCCATCACACTAAGCATGCGTTCGCTTTTCTCGACCCAGGCAGTCAACGATTCAAACATGCCCAACACAATCAACACGCTATCTTCGGCTTGCCATGGATCCGGTTCATAGCCCAGTACACCAAACTCGAACGGCAACATCGGGTTTTGTCGGAGATAGTCGTTGACCCCTTCGGCATAGGCCGACAAATACAGACGGTGCAACGGCGGCAATTTAGATAAAATTTGTTTGGCCGTAACATTGAAACCGTAAGTCCTGGATCGTATATCGTTATCGACGGCCATTTCCCCGAAAATTTCCGCTAGTCGTCCGGCACTCTTACGCCGCATCAAATCCATCTGAAACAAACGGTCGCGGGCAGTGACGTAGCCCAAAACCCTTGCCGCGTCGATACGACTATCAGTGGTAATGACGGGCGTACCGTGTTTATCGGTGTCAATACGGGCAGGCGCGGCAAGTTTCGCCAATTTGATTTCACCATCCAAACTAGGTAGCGATTGCAATAACCAGAAATAACCGATACTCACCACCGATACCAACAAGCACACTGTGCTTAGAACCACTACAAAAATTGTTTTTTTCAGCTTCATCGTAATCTGTATCTAGGTTCAAGGACTTAAGTTTCCTCGGCTACCGCTTGCGGCGATTCCGGACGCGTTGCCGGTTGCCGCCCGTTTACTGCCGAATACTCGACAGCCGTAATTCGCCCGTCATCGAGCTTTATGCAACGGTCCGCCAAATAAAAATATTTATCGTCGTGCGTAATAGCCAACACAGCTTTACCCCTCTGTTTTAGCGCCGGCAATAGCTCGGTATAAAACAAGTGCTTGAATTCTGGATCCTGATCGGCCGCCCATTCGTCAAACACATAAAACGGCCGATCCTCCAAAAAAGCCACCAGCAACGCCAAGCGCTTACGTTGGCCATGAGACAGTTTCACCGACGAAAAGCGGCCATCGACAATTTCGACTTTGTGGTTTAGATGCAAGCGTTGCAAATAATCATCGATAGCGGCCTGATTTTTTACTATATCGATGCCGTAAAGTTCGTCGAACAGAAAAAAGTCGGAAAATATCGCTGAAAAATTCTGCATATAGCGGTCTCGGTTACTGCTCGATATCGTTGTTCCATTCCAGCGAATTTCTCCTTTCTCGGGATGATAGAGACCGATCAGCATCATGGCCAAGGTGGTCTTGCCGCTGCCGTTTCCACCTACCAGAAACACTAGTTCGCCGGGCCGAAATTCCAAATCAATTGGCCCCAGCATGAAGTTGCGGTTTTCTTTTTCCCTATGAAAACGGTGGGTGACACCGGTAAGCACCAATACTTTGAAACCAGACTTATACGATGGTTCGGTATCAAGCTCTGGCGAACCGGGCTCCGCGAGCTTGTCGTTCAATTGAAGAACCTTAACTAACGAAACCTTAGCGCGACTAAACACCGGCAAGCTGTTAGTCAAGATAGTCAGCGGAGACATCATGAACAGGAATACCAAGATATAACCACTGATAACTTCCTGGCTAATATCCGGCCAAACTGGAAACACATATAGGATCGCACCGATAACCAAAAAGTAAAGTATCTGTATCCATTGATTGATCCACAGATAAGCTACGGCAGCCCGCAAAGAAAACCGTCTATGCGATTCCGCACTAAGTGTCAGAGACTTGGAAATAAAAGCTTCGCTTTTGCGGCGATGAAGTTTTAATTCACGCACGCCTTCCGTCAGTGCCATATATCCGCGACTGAGGGTGTCGTATTCGTTCCGAGCCTTCTGGACCGATCGCATCGGTACCGCTTTGAACAGTTTAAATGTCGTGATGCCTAAGAGAATGACGGCGGCTACAACACAGGCTAATTGCCAGGACAGATAGCTTAAATAAGCCATGCAGCCCGTTATAATCGCGAAATTGATACAAAGCACGGGAAACAGTTCGCTGGCATTTGCAATGGCCGTTAAATCCTCTGTCAAATACCCCAGCAATGCGGCTCGCTCCAGTTTTTGCAAATTTGGATAGGGAGCGTTAAGTATCAAACGGCTAATGTGTAGTCGTAAATCGCGAACCAACTTCGTAGTAAATCTGTTCAGAAAATAATGCGATGCAAAACGACTGCTCAAGACTGTAAGCGCCAAACAAACAAACAAACCCGGCGTCGTATATTCGCCTAGTTCACCTGTTAGCGTGATATTAATAAATGCAATCATCGAGGCATTACTCAAACCACTTACGATACCCGCCAATAAGACGACAGTGATCGTAAGCCACGATGAGCGCCATAGAAATAGCAGCATATCTGCTCCGTTATGCAGCCAAGCAGGTCGAAAGGGAAAAGATTGAGCTAACTTTCTAACGAAACATCTAGTCTTTTTCCGTTGCCGTCAGAAACCGACGGAAGACACCTTTCGCTATAGATTCAATCCGGTATGAGGGGGTAATATTACCGTGGTTCCAAAACTGCGTTTTCCCGTTAGATAATTCCGTAAAAATCTTATACTTCACCAACAGGAATACCCCTCACACAGGAGACGCTTTGAGCACAAAATGACCTCAGCCCTAAAACTGCGGATTGGCGGTGCATCCGTCGACAGCAGTTTTGCTATATATATTGCCTCTACGTAAACGAATAAGTCACACCGCCGCCACCGACCCAATTAAACTATGTTATTTGTCGCCTAGTTTTTGTGTTATTTGCCCGGTTATTATTTTGTCAGTGACCAACTCGGCGCTAACCTGCTGAAATAAGAATCAAAATCAATTGGCTTCAAAATTGCTAAATTTTAACTTAAGAATATCCTTCGCATATACCTAATAAGCACTTGCTGCAGTACGCGCCAATTTGGCTCAAACACAACCGAAAACTTTGCGTTTGTCCAAGCACGCACGTTAGCAAATTTAATCACGACAATCGCGTTTGGCTGAAAACAAAAGCAACAGGGAGTAAAGCATGAATCTTGAAGCCGTTTACCGCTCTCACCAATCCGAACTGAAACTCCATTTGGTACGGATCGTCGACTGTCCGGACATCGCCAGTGAACTGGTTCAAGAATGTTTTATTATTTTTTCAAGGGAAATCCAAAAACAAGTAATCGAACATCCTCGAGGGTTTCTGTTTCGCACCGCCCGAAATCTAGCGTACGACTACATCAAACACCGCAAAGTTGTTGAAAGGCACCAATCCGCAACGCAATCTGCAACTTTTAATGAAACCGGGCCTTCCGCGGAACATCTAGCCGAAACGGACGAAAAACTTGCGATTGTCTCTACGATCGTTGACGAATTGCCCGCGCGTGCCAGACAAGCGTTCATCTTGAATCGCGTCTATGGCATGACCTATGCGGAAATCGCCCACCAACTCGATATATCCAGCAGCGCGGTCGAAAAACTTTTGTCCAGGGCCTTATTGCACTGCCGTAAAAACTTCAAAAACCGACGATCCGATTTAACCGACAACTGAGGAATCGTGCCAATCCGCTCGTCTTCAGAACGAACATCGAAACCGGTGAACATCTCACCGATAACCTTTAAATTAAATTTAGGAGAGCACAATGAGTTGGGACGAAGAGGACACTACCATTTATCAAGTCGTCATCAATAATGAAGAGCAATATTCCATCTGGCCAGAATACAAGGATATCCCGGACGGTTGGAAAGCCACCGGTCCCAAAGGCCCCAAGCAGGAATGCCTCAACCACATCGAGGAAGTATGGACGGACATGCGTCCACTGAGTCTGAGGCTACATATGCAGCAGGCAGGGTTGGACTAGCGACGAGCTAAGCAGCTACGACAAATTGGACGATCGGGCATTAATTAAATGCTGATACAAGGACGTATTAAAACCATCCCCATTGATTAGAGATTAATTTTAAAGCCGCCTGTAACAAATTGCCGGGTTAACTCCGTTCGGGACAGTCACAGCCCCACTTAAACCATCCGACAACTCCAAATCGATCAAACGCCAATCTTCCGGCATACCAAATTCGGAGGACAACGACAAAAACCGGCTCTGTCCAGTCAGTCCAGTCAACACCGTAGCAACATCTAACCCAAGACCTAAGCCGACCGCTTTGACGAAACTTTCTTTTCTAGTCCAGAGTCGATAGAAAAACTCCTTCTTTTGCTTACTAGGCAAATCCTGCCAAAAGCTTCGTTCGGAACTAGCGAAGCATAGCTCAATAACAGCTTCGTAATCGACCTTATCCGTCCACGCTTCGATATCTATACCGATCTCATAACCATAAGTAACGCCAACTGCCAAGTAATCACCAGAATGAGCCATGTTGAATTTGATTCCGTGAGCTTCGTCACCGACAACGAAAGGTTTACCATGAACTTGTGTTGTTAAGACGATTTCTTCCGCAGGCACTTGCAAATAAGTTGCTAGAATCTGCCTTAGCTTGCCATGACTGACTATATATCGCCTACGATCAATTCCATGAACGAAACGCATAGCTTTGGATTGCTCCAACACATTTAATAAATGCCAGTAATTTTGATTGGAACACTCGTTAGCGTTAAGTGTTTCCAGCCATAAATCTACAATTGGGACTTCCATGAGCCGAAATTACAGAATTATATCCCTCCAAACATAATCCGCCCGAATTCTAAGGCCATATTTACATTGCCATCGCCGACAATTTCACCTTTCTCATAAGCTTCGACAGCATTTTTATTACCTTGGAGCATTTCGTAAAAGATTGTATCTGTTGTTGAGATAGTACAATCAGCCAAACTATCTTTTGTTGATAAAGATATACCATTATTATCGCTTTTAACTGTCCAAATACCTCCTTCACGTCCTGTTACGACAAACTTACAAGTACCCCGTGGCACATTGAATTTATCTTTACTTTCCGAGAAAACATGCAAGAAATGATTATTAAAAAAATCGTTTATGCTTCGCTCATGAACAGATTGATTCATTTTAAATGAGTGACCGGAATAAAAATTTTCTATAGTTGGATAGCCCAGTTGTTCATGAAGAATGTTTACTTCTTCAACCAGTTCCGGGGGAATTGATAACATTGGTATTGAGGTTCCAACCCCAACAGAATCACTATTTATTTTATTTGAAAACCAAACTTTTACATCACCATTTCCTTGATCATGCGGCATTTTAAAAATAGCATCTATCAGCTCTTGATTCCACGATTCACCAAGAAAATTAAATAATTTATCTAGGACTCTCTCAGGTTCACAAACTAACGCCTCATAACTAACCCTAAAACTCTGATTTCTATGAGACTCCTCAAACTGAATTATTTTTTTACTTTTTTCAAGCCAGTTTTCAACCATGGCCTTTACAAAATCTGTAGGATACTTTTTTATGTACGTCGATAACTCATCCATATAACCTAAAGTACTAGATTTTATACAAGAATACGAAACATCTAAACAATTCCGATACAAACACACATATTTAGCATGTGGGAATGTTTTGTATAAAATATCCAAATGATCAACATTTATAGTCGACTTCTCACACCATCTTATTTTTCCCTTTCCTTTAACATAACGATCCATCAAATGGTTTACCACATCCTGAGTTTCTTTAATAGAAATTTGTTCTCGCTGATTATTTGTAGTTATAAATGGCAGATTTCCTATTGAATAATAAGTGGAAATATATAAATCATTACATAACATCCCTAAATCCAAATGTCCTGGACTACATATATTAGGATGGGTATCGATGATACATCTCAACAATGTTGACCCTGATCGCACACTCGATAGTATAAAAATAGGTTCCCTAGCGTCGTTCGTCATAATCTCACGCCCTATTACATAACAAAAATATTTAATTAGAATAAATAAACTTGATAGATATTTCCGACATTTTTCCCACTAATGCAACGGACCTTGTTTAAATTCTGCAGTCATTGTGGAAGTTGGGCAGGACGACCCAACAAAGATACCTGGAATTTGAACCATCCTAAATATTTGCCAAATCAAGGTAATGAGAGTGGACATTAAACTAATATGATCAGATAGCTTCATGCACACCTGCCCGAGTCACAGCCTACCGTAGGCTCGTTTTACCTTCTCGTTGATCGCCTCTCGCTGCTTATTCATGCTATGGACTCGAGTTTTAGCAAAACCTTAAGCCAAATTTGGGTCGACTCCGCCCCTTCGTCTATCGCAAAAATCTTTTTTCGCCACGCTCATTAACACCATCTGGTCGAAATAGACCCAGTGATCGAGTCAAGATAGGTCTTGCACCTGGTCCGATAAATATCAATCTAAAACTTTAGCCGTTTCACTCCCAAACCTAGAGGAACTTCCAAGATGCTCACTTCTTTACTTTTTGAATCATCGTTTTGTTATTTTAGCCATCTCTAGCCCAATACCTGTCTGTATCTCACGCTTAGGTAGATAACAATTAAGAACAACATGGAATCACTTGATATTTTTCAGAAGCTGAATTTTGTAATGCACCAGTTAGCCAACTCGACTTTAACAACCTGCTATATCAGCTAACAGGCGCCTATTTTAAATAATTCACTCGAGGAATCAGTAAGATATTGACCGGATAACTAAACAACGTGATTCTTAGCTCATTGCGGTGCATTTCTCTTGGTCGGATTCATCCTCCGGCAAGAACGAACCAACCAAATAGTCCTCTTTCTTCAAAACCACAAGCACTATGTCCAGTTATTATTCAAGCCTACGTTACAAAACATTAAAACTCCAATCTTACCGAACCCAAAAAGGTTCTCGGCTGACCTACCTCTATTCGATTTTCATTAAAGGCCGAAGGAAAATAATCCTTATCCAACAAATTGTTCACATTCAATTGAAACGTGACTTTAGACGATCCAACATCCAATCCATAAGCAGTCATCAGATTAACAATCGCATAACCCGGCAATTGAACGGTATTGGCCACATTGGCTTGCGCTTTGCTGCGGACAACAACGCCTGAACCAAATTTCAAACCTCTGAAGTCACCTTCTTGAACTTCGTAATTAGCCCAGAAACTGCCTCCGTGCTCAGGTACGTTACGCAGCCGGCCGAGCGGAGGGAACGAGAACTCGTTGGCTTTCGTCACATTGGCTTCAGGCGTATAAGCATACGTGCCGATCAGGCTTAATCCCGGCAAGACTTCACCCTTCAGATCGATCTCCAAACCTTTACTGTGCGCCTCGCCGATCGGTAATAAAAAGCTTGGATTATTAGGATCGGAGGTGGCGATGTTTTGCTTTGTCAGGTCGAACCAAGCCACCGAAGCGCTGAATCGATTGTCTAGCATTTCCGTTTTTATGCCAACTTCCCATTGCTGAGCACTTTCAGGCTCCAACGCCGCACCTCCGAAGGAGGAACCGGATACGGTCTGCACATTTTCGCTGTAACTGCCGTAAACGGATAATTCGGGAATCGGTTGCCATAACAGGCCGCCTCTGGGTGACAGCCTGTCTTGCCTTGGCACATCGGTCGTTGTTCCGTTGAAGGTATTGCCCGATTCCATACTGTCGTAACGAAATCCCGCCAGTATGTGAAAGTTATAGGGGAGTTTGATTTGATCTTGTAAATATAACCCAAACCAGTTTGTATTATTCGATACGTCTATATGGAAGGGGTTGCCGATGTTGGCGCGCAACTGCGCTTCGCTTAAATAAACAGGATTAAATATATTAAGCGTTGTTGAACTGACATCTATTTGCAAATCGAGCGAATTTGTATAGTAATCTCCGCCTAACAGCAACGTATGGTCGAGTCCGAAAGTGGAAAATTTACCGGTCAGGTCCAACGAAGTGAAGTAGATCTCCCGTTCGTTCTGTGGAAAAAATGGAATATTAAGCGTTAAGTCGCCATTATTCGCCAAAGAAATGGCTGTTGGCGAAAAATCGTGATTGTCTGTGAAATAGGCATTGAAACGATGCCGTAATGTCCATTGATCGTTAAATGCATGGGACCAATTGAGACCGACTAAATTATCTTCGAAGCTGGACATGATAGGGTGCGTCAACAACCGATCTCCGGGAATCTGGCCAACCTTGCCATCAATAGCCAGCGTCCCCGGATCGAAGAGTATATCGCCTTCCCGATGTTCAAGCTCCAGAGTCACCTGAGTGCGATCACCGATTTGCCATTGCAACACGGGCGCAACGAAAACCCTATCGCCTCGATCTCCGGTGTTTTTGAAGCTGCCAACATCCTCGTAAGCAAAGTTGAGTCGATACAACAAACTACCATCGTCGGTTATAGGGCCGGTGGCATCGGCCGTCGTTCGATAGAAGTCGAAGGAACCAAATTGTTGCTGTAATGAATAATATGGAGTGGATAACGGCTTCTTGGTGACATAGTTGATGATGCCGCCCGGTTCACTTTGCCCGTATAAAATGGATGACGGCCCTTTCAAAACCTCTATTTTCTCCAGGTTTGCAGTTTCTCTGCCGGAGAAAATGAATTGATTGCCGAA
>JBNLEI010000070.1:0-9036 GCA_050304855.1 Methylococcaceae bacterium | reverse complement strand
GAGTCACCACTGAAGTTCGGAAACGTTCGGCGGGTTCGGAAGCACCCCCGAGCCGATTTGGGAGCTGAACCGGATGGGCGTGGGGGTGTCCGGGGCAAAAATCGCCGAAATTTTGCCCGGAGGTGTCCGAGACGGCACGATCTGCACGGGGGGATGACGGGAGTGATGGGGCGGTCGCCGGCGGTGCGCCTCGGGGCGGTGTGGGGAAAATGGGGGTGTGGAGACCGTAACGACCCTGGCAGGGTTTTTGTGTCTGTTCCCCACCCTAAGCTGCCGGGTGTACTACTTTAATGATTGACAGCAATTTTCCCTTTACCAGTCGCCAGTCAAAGAAGTATTCTGGCGATATACAGAAAAGGAAAAACTTGATGGCTCAAGGTTACTGAGGAGAAGTCAGATCTCATGGTACATATATAGAAGTATATAATTTCTTGTAGAATTTCAAGTGAATTTCTGCGCTCCCACTTGATCCAGAAATTTCGGTGAACTTTCTGCTAATTGGGCTAATGTACTTTTCACTTTTGTTAGGAAAGGCGAAAATTAGACAACATGCTAAAACATGATGATTTTATTTTTTATAACCAAATTAGGATACCATTTAACGCAATGATTTGCGTTATTTAGCACGCCTAATTTTAGTTAGGCCGTCCAAGAACAATCGGAAGCTAGTGAGGAAAATTCATGGTGCATAAATCGAAAATCCGTAACATGGCCCCGTCCTCTAAATTCTTAGCGATGGTGATGGTGTATTCCATGCTGTTCCCGCTACCAATTAAGGGCGACGATATTCAAATTGCTGATTCACAAGAACCTATCAGGGCACATTACGAGACTTGGTCTCTGTTTTTAGTTTGCGGCACGGAATGGCTACTTCCAGAGAATCGAGAACGTCTCGCGAATCTATATCAACAATTTGGTGCATTCGGAAGATCAATTGGACCAAAGAATCTTGCCGTATGGTTCAGACGAGTACCTTTCGATGTTTTGGAGGACGCGGACTACTATCACAAAAAAGAACAGAACGCATTGGCTGATTATGTCGACGTAAATCGTGGTAGCCAGTATTGTGATAAATACCAGTTACTACCCTCAAAGAGTCCGTACATACTAGTTACGTCAACAGATCCTGCCCTTAATGAAAAGGTTGGTGATTTTGTTGCCTTGAGCTTGAACGATGCCACTTCATCTGACATCACTTCTATTCTTAATAAATTATCTGACCAAATTCTGGTAGAGGGATTAGACAAAATGGCTTTAGATTCCGAGCTGTACTGGCTTGGATGGCAACGGGCTTACGAGGCAATAAAGAGAAGCTTTGGAAGTTTGCTTAAGAAAACGAAGCTTGAAATAAATACAAAATTTTTCAAATTAGAGATTGATGGTGGCAGAACCTAACATATTAAGCTCAAGTTCCGCGCATTCATATGGAAAGAAACATTTCATCTGCTCGATATCGAAAAAAATTTGCCGCGGAAATAGAACCACAACTCGTCGAGCGTCTTAAGACCGGTTCTCACATTTGTGGTGAAGTCTCCACTGCGGCGGATTGCGTGGTCGGACACAATGTTTCTTGGGCGCATGCCTACGGTTTATGTCGCGACGAACTGTTTTCACGCTACTTGTCATTGCTCTCGAAGCGACCAGCATTTGCGCATGCCTTTGATGATTAGGGACAATTTCTCGCTTTAAATGCCTTAGAAAACGTTAGTCCCGATCCTTTTTACGGGTTATGCAATTGAGGCTCAATTTTTTGCTATAAATAGTAGGAACAGCGTAACGTCCTATGATATTAACAAACTTAGCTATCTCATCGTCCCGCGGTTAAATGTTGCCGTAGTTTCTGATCTATACAAATAGAGGAGAAGAGTCATGGCAATCGTATATCCTATTTTCACTCTTGTACTTCTTACACTGCTAGCGTATCTCACATTATTGTTTGCGCGAATAAGATCTGTTCGAAAAGGCGAGTTAACAATTGATTACATGAAATTGTTTCAAGGCAAAACCCCACCAGAATCGGTGGTGAAAACTTGGATGATGAATGATTGAATAACATGACAATAAGTCTCCTTCCAAAAAATGTTAGGAGTGAAGTTACTACACTAAACCGGACACACCACATAAAATACACTGAAAAGGATAGTGTGTCTAAAAATGAGAGAATAAACTAAGAAAACCAATAGCTATACATCGGAATTTAAAGAATCAGCAGTTAAACTGGCGATCTAATCCGATCAACCCATCGCGCAGACAGCACGGGATTTAGGATTGAACGGCAATACCTTACCTACTTGGATTAGCAAATATTCTAAACCGAAAATGGCTGTCGAAAGAACGGATGAACCTATCTATGACGAAGTGAAACGCCTGAAGAAAGAATTAACCAGAGTCACCCAGGAGCGTGACTTGCTAAAAAAGGCCACTGCGTACTTTGCGAAGAAAATGCAGTGAAGTGCGCCTGGATAGCCAAGCATTCCAAAGACTTTCCCGTTGCCGTTTGGTGCCGGTTTATGCAGGTTTCACGGAGTCGTTACAATGAATGGCTCAATCCACCAAAAACAGAGCGGGAACAAGAAAATGAGCAATTACTGGACATCCTGACAGCGCTATTTCAGAAAGGCCGAAGAACCTACGGTACACGACGTCTTAAAAAGCAACGCGCAAAATTGGGGTATGTGGTCAGTCGGCGGCGTATTGGCCGGCTCATGAATCAGGCGGGGCTGGCCTGTAAAACCAAGAAAAAATTTAAAGCCACAACCGATTCTCAGCATACCCAACCGATTGCGCCCAACTGACTGGACAGACAATTTACCGTCCCACAGCCTGATCGTTATTACGTGGGCGATATGACCTACATTGCCGCTGAGGAAGGCTGGTTGTATTTGGCGGTGGTTATTGACTTGTTTTCCAGAGAGGTAGTCGGCTGACCGATGGATAGTCGAATGAAGGCCAAGCTCGTCAATGACGCTTTATTAATTGCCCTGTGGAAGCGCAAACCCGATAAAGGGCTCGTCTGGCATACCGATCACGGCAGCCAGTCTGCGTCCGATAGTCACCGTGCGATTTTAAAGGAACATCATGTTGTTCAGTCGATGAGTCGTAAAGGAAACTGCTGGGATAATAGCGTGGCTGAAAGCTTTTTTTATACCTTGAAAACGGAATTGACGCGTCACTGTCGATTTAAAACTCGTGAAGAAGCTAAACAGGCGATTTTTGAATATATCGAGGTCTTTTATCATCGAGAGCGCCTTCATTCTGCCAATGACTATTTGTCACCGGTAGACTAGGAAATACAGCAAAAAGCTGTCTAACAATGTGTCCGGAAAAGTGTTGACACATCAATATGCACTGGCGCTTTTTTTTAGCCAAAACAGGGCTGATGGGACGGGCACCGGGTGACAACTCACTGGGATTATTCAAATAGTTTCGAAAACCTATTTCCATTGGTCCGGTTGGAGCGGGACCAAATTTTTGTTCGTGACAGCTCCATCTGGAGTTCGGGCGGTTTGACTTCGGGTATCGATTTAGCGTTGGCCATTGTAGAAGAAGATTGGGGACACAAATTGGCGTTAGAAATTGCCCGCCTAATGGTGGTATTTCTGAAACGACCTGGCAAGCAATCCCAATTGAGTCCGTATCTTGAAACAGGCGCGTCCAACCGGACCGACATTCGTGATTTGCAGACATGGAGAATGGAAAATCCCTGTGCGGATTGAAGGGTCGAAGCGCTCGCCAAAAAAATGGAAATGAGTCTTCGGCACTTTGCCAGGACTTTTCTATCGGAAACCGGTGTGTCACCGGCTAAATACATAGAAAAGGTGAGAATAGATTTGGTTCGTAATTACTTGGAAAACACTGACGATAAACTCAGCGATATTGTTCAGAAAACCGGATTTAAGGATAGTGAAATCCTGCGATGAACCTTTAACCGGCATGTTGGCATCAATCCATCCGATTATCGCGATCGGTTTTGCAAAGATCGATAGTGTTGGCCTTTTTTTGAATATTAAGAATTGATCCAAAAAAAATGCACAACGTTATGTTGATTTATCTTGCTCTATTGTAGTGTATTGAAACAAGGATAATTACACCTCGTTTTCTGCCATAATCCATCAGTCATCTTAAGGTTTTACCGCATAAATAACTGAGGTTAAGCAGTCTTTAATTTCCGCAACTCAGAAAATGGGTCGCTCCGAAAAGTAGGGCAGAACCGCGCCACCACTGAAGTTCGGCAACGTTCGGCGGGTTCGGTGCGCCCCCCGAGGCGATTTGAGCGTGAACCGGGCCGGACGAGGGGGACCGTAACGACCCTGGCCGGCTCTTTGTGTCTGTTCCGGGCCCAAACCAGCCGTTGAGGTCATTATATTTAATGACTGCAATTAGTCCATATCCGGCCATTGATCTCGATCGTCTTCTTAAAAATCCAACTGACTCTTAGCTTTCTTGATCGTGAGGCTTTTGCACTATGTCGGTATAGATCATCGTAGTTTTTAACTCGCTATGTCCCAGTAATTATTGCTAGTCCGAATATCCCTGTAGCACATGAATGGCGAAGCTATGCCGAAACGTATGAGCGGAGGCTAGTTTGGAAGTTTGACTCTTTCGGACCTCCGAATTATCTACTCATGTTGGATTATCGCTTGGTAAGGTTCAACTAATTGCCATAGGAAAAAGTAGTTTAAACTGCAAGTGCCTTTCTTGCAGGAAAGCAGGTGCCGCGACTCGTTAACGTCGAAAATAATTAAAAATAGTGATAAGGTGGTTTTCGTTGCCGGTATCAATGATTTAATTTCCTCGTCAAAATTACAATTTTTATCCAAACCTCAGTTAGAAATTTTCCTAGCTTTTTACTAGGTAATATGCTAGTTTTTATCTAACGCTAAATCTAGTTCTCAAATTTACGAGAGTTTGCGTGGCTAATTCACCTGATTCGAATCAAATTATTTCACTTCCGCAGAGCGGTGGCGCCCAGCAGGGTATCGGTGAGACTTTTTCCCCGGATCTTTTCACCGGCACCGGGAATTTTACAGTACCCATCGCAATCCCTCCCGGACGGAACGGCTTTCAACCCCAGCTAAACCTAGTCTACAGCACCGGCAATGGCAACGGGCCTTTTGGTGAGGGATGGCAGCTTAGCATCCCGGGTGTTAGCCGCAAGACATCCAAAGGTGTGCCTCGTTATCAGGACGTTAATGATGTCTTTACTTTGTCGGCTGCCGAAGATTTAGTCCCAATTGACGGTGACCTTCCGGGCATAATTCGCTACCGCCCGCGAACGGAAGGACTGTTTGCGATTATTGAATATCACCGCGATGCCGACAACAGCTTTTGGATCGTTCGCAGCAAGGATGGATTGGTTAGCACCTACGGAACGCCGGCTAGTTTTGGTCATGATCCCGCAGTTATCGCCGATCCCTCCGAACCGACCAATGTATTTGCCTGGAAACTGACTGAAACTCGTGATCCCTTCGGCAATCTGATCCGCTATGAATATAATCGCAACCAGGGCGTGAATGGTGAATGGGATCAGCTTTACCTCAGCCGCATTCGATATGTTGATACCGACGAATCGGCATCGAGCGGCACAGGTTTCCTGATTGAGGTTCATTTCCTCTATGAAGAGCGCCCCGACCCTTTCTCCAACTACAGATCGGGCTTCCAGATTCGTACTACCCAAAGATGCCAGCGCATCGAAATTCGCACTCACGCAGAACAATCCTTGCTAGTACGCACATACCGATTGATTTACCTCGGTCAGCGCGTAGCCGCTGATAACGCCGCAACCATCGAGATCGATGATGTAGTTGTCGGCGCCATTCCAATCGAAGCACTCCCGATCAATGGTGTTTCTTTACTGAGCCAAATCCGTATTGTCGGTCATGACGAGACTCAGTCCGATCCGGAAAACCGTACCCAAGCATTACCGCCTATCGAATTCGACTACACCCGATTTACTCCCCAAGAACGTGACTTTTTTCCACTTCAGGGTCGTGATCTTCCTGGCCAAGCTTTATCCAGCCCAACGCTGGAACTGGTCGACCTGTTTGGCAACGGCTTGCCCGATCTGATCGAGATGAACGGTACCGTACGCTATTGGCGCAATCTGGGCGATGGTCGTTTCGACTTGCCGAAAATAATGAACGAAGCGCCGGCCGGATTATCCTTCGCCGACCCCAGCGTTCAGTTGATCGATGCCAACGGCGACGGGAGAGCCGATCTTTTAGTCAACAGGCCAAACCTATCCGGCTATTTTCCGATTCGTTTCGGCGGCTATTGGGATCAACGTTCTTTTCAACGCTATTCTGTGGCGCCGAGTTTCGATTTGGAGGGAGACGACGTCGCGTTGGTCGATCTCGACGGCGATGGTGTCACCGACGCCATTCGCTCCGGCAACCGCATGGAATATTATTTCAACGACCCGACCGATGGCTGGGGCGAAACCCGCCGTGTCGATCGGCGTCCTCTGGATGAATTCCCGGATGTCAATTTCAATGACCCGAGAGTACGGTTCGCCGACATGAGCGGTGACGGGCTACAGGATATTGTGCTGGTCTACGACGGCAATATCGAATACTGGCCCAATCTCGGTCACGGTGATTGGGGTCGGCGCATCAATATGCGCAATAGCCCAAGGTTTCCAAGCCGATACGATCCGCGCCAGATTCTGATTGGCGATGTTGACGGCGACGGCGTAGCCGATCTGATTTTTGTAGATCATAACCGCATTACATTGTGGATTAACCAAAGCGGCAACGGCTGGAGCGAACCAATCGAAATCGACGGAACGCCAAGCTTCACCAATCAGGACGACGTACGCCTGGTGGACATGCTCGGGACCGGCGTAGCCGGCATTCTCTGGAGCCAGAGTGCCTTGGGCAGCCGCCGTGATCGCTTCTACTTTCTGGATTTTACCGGCGGTATTAAGCCTTACGTGCTGAACCGGATGGACAATCATCGCGGCGCGCAAACCCGTGTTACTTATCGTTCCTCGACCGAGGAATATCTGCGTGACCAAGCCCAACGCGAAACGCGCTGGCAAACCACATTACCGTTTCCGGTGCAGGTAGTCTCCCAAGTCGAGGTTATCGATGCATTCTCCCGTGGCCGGCTCGTTACCGAATACCGTTACCATCACGGTCATTGGGACGGCGGCGAGCGGGAATACCGGGGCTTCGGTTGCGTCGAACAGCTCGGCACGGAAACGTTCGAGCGTTATTATGCGCATGACAGTGGCGCGTTCGAGCAGGTCGCGCCGGTTCATTTTTCACCCCCGACCCTAACCCGCAACTGGTTTCATTTGGGCCCGGTCGGCGACGAATTCGGTGGTTGGGAAGCTGTAAACCATGATCAGGAATACTGGCAAGACGATGCGCCTTTTTTCGCTGAAGATCGACAAGCGCTCAATGATTTTCTCGGTACACTTGAGGCTCGGCGTGACCGCCGCGATGCCTTACGCAGTCTGCGCGGTTCATTACTTCGTAGCGAACTCTACGCACTGGACGGAACGACGCGAGCCGAACGCCCTTATACCGTTTCCGAAACGGCGTATAACATACGAGAGATCGATCCTCCCCCAGATCGAGATAACCCACGGCAGCGTATTTTTTTTCCACATCCGGTCGCACAACGCACCACCCAATGGGAACGCGGCGACGATCCCCTTACTCAGATCGGATATACCGACGATTACGACGGCTACGGACAACCCCGGCGGCAGTTACAGATTGCCTGCCCGCGCGGCTGGCAGAATTTCGAAACGGATTCACTGCCCGCCACTGACTATCTGACCACCTATTCGGAAACCACCTTCGCGCAACGCGACGATTTTCTACAGCCAAGTACCAATTTAGAAAGGCGATATATCGTCGACCGCGGCGCCAGCGCCAATAGCTTCCAGATTTTCCCGCCCGGTGATTTGGCGGCGCCGACACTAACCGTTACCGAACTTAAAGACAGAACGTTCGAAGGTTCTGCAAGGCGCGAGCTGATTGGACAAAGCTTCAACTATTATGACGGCGAGGCCTTCATCGGGCTGCCGTTGGGTACGTTAGGCGAATTCGGCGCTTTGGTGCGGACCGAAACGCTCGTTACTACCGAAGCGATTCTCGCCGAGGCCTATCGGGAAGACGACAACGCAGCGCCGAAGTTACCGCCCTACCTGGAACCGACTGCTGCGGTCACCTGGCCTGACGAATTTCCTGAATCTTTCCGCCAACGCATGCCGCCGCTGGCCGGGTATCGCTTCAATCCCGGGGATGCAACCCATAGCCGGGGTTATTTCGTCGACACCGCCCGCAGCCGCTACGATTTTCAAACGCCATTAATTACAAATCCAAGGGGTCTTGTGCTGGCAATGCGCGATCCTTTGGAGCGTGAATCCACTATCGAATACGATGTTTTCGGGTTGTTACCGGTGCAAGTCACCGACCCCGCCGGATTGACCACCGAAACGGATAACGACTACCGGGTCCTGCAACCGTACCTCGTCACCGATCCCAACGGCAACCGCAGCCAAGTGGGTTTTTCACCGCTGGGTCTGCCCTTGTTTATTGCGGTGATGGGCAAGGAAGGTGAAGCGGTGGGCGATACCCCGGAAAATCCAGGCACCCGTTTCGAATACGGTCTGTTGGCCTACGACAACAGTCCACCAGAGGAGCGACAACCGGTTTTCGTACATACCATCCGCCGGGTTCACCATATCAGCGATACACACATCCCGGTCGAAGAGCACGACGAGACCATCGAGACCCGGGAATATTCTGACGGCTTCGGCCGCTTGCTGCAAACCCGGACCCAGGCTGAAGATGAACTATTCGGCGACCAAGCTTTCGGAAACGACACACTGAGCGCCGACCAGAACGATGCCGCCGCTACCAATCGGCCTCTGACGGGCCGCCGTCTGGATCCGGCCGATCCAAACAATTTCGTCGTAGTCAGCGGCTGGCAAATCTACGACAACAAAGGTCAAGTGGTCGAACAGTTCGAGCCCTTCTACGATACCGGCTACGACTACCTGTTGCTACAAGAGGCGCAAGA
>JBNLEI010000069.1:0-5284 GCA_050304855.1 Methylococcaceae bacterium | reverse complement strand
TTGCCCTGAACCCGATAACCGCCCAATGTATTGATGAACTGGGGCAATAACCCCAAATGTCCGCACACCGGCACGCCGCGTTCGCTCAAAAAACGGATCTCGTCTACCCGGGCTCCCTCAAGTTTCACCATCTGCGCTCCGCCTTCCTGCATCAACCGGGCCGCGTTGCGTATCGCAAGATCGACGGTGGCATAGCTCAGGAAAGGTAGATCGGCCACAACGAACGCCCGCCGTCTGGCCCGGCTGACGCAGCGGCTGTGATATACCATGTCGTCAATCATCACCGGAACCGTACTGGCCTGACCTTGTATAACCATACCCAACGAATCGCCGACCAATAACAAATCGATGCCTACCCGATCCAGTAAAGCGCTGAAACTGGCGTCATACGCCGTCAAGGCGGCAATTTTTTCGCCGTTATGTTTCATTTCCGCCAAGTCGGTCACGGACAAGGTTTTTTTCGTATTCGGAGTTGTGTACGTCATACCGAAACCAACTTGTGCAAACTCGTTTCAGGGCAATGGTCGATGAGATCCTTCAGCAGGCCTTTTCCGGGTATCAACAAATCACCACCGGCCACTTCAAGCAACGGGTATAAAACGAAGGCCCGGTCGGCAATACCGACATGCGGCACCACTAATTCTTGCCCGCTAATTTGCCGGTCGCCATACAACAATATGTCCAGGTCCAGAGTCCGTGCCCCCCAGCGCTGCTTCCTGATCCGGCCGTGCCGGTCTTCGATTCGCTGTAAACTATCGAGTAACTCCATTGCCGCCAAATTCGTTCTAATCGCCATAACGGCATTAACATAATCGGGTTGATCTTGAGGCCCCATGGGCGGACTGCCGTATAACGAGGAAAAAGCGACTTCCTCGACACCTTCAAGGGCGGAGATGTTCTGCCGGGCGGAGCGGATTTGGCCGACCGGGTTCTCCAGGTTGCTGCCAAGTCCGATATAGGCGAGAACGTTCGTTGTCTCGTTATGACTCATGAGGACGGAGAGGATGTGGAGTCTTTGTTTGAACGAAATTTTCCGCCACGCCGACTGCGCCGCTTACCGCTTTTCCCGTTAGCCGGTCGCGTCATACGCTTTTGTTCGGCCTCATTCGCCTGTTGAAACCGGGTCCACCAGTCAGCCAACTCCATTTCCGCATCTCCCGCCTGCGCCCTTAACAACAAGAAATCGTAGGCCGCTCGAAAGCGCGGGTGGGACAACAGACGGAATGGCCTGACGCCGCTCTGTTTAGTAAAACGCGATTGCAACAGCCAGACTTCTCGCATCGACTGCGTAATGCGTTTGGGAATGGAAATAATATTGATCTGTCTATTCAAAACCTCGTTGGCGGCATACTGGTAAGCGTAACTTTCGTTCTCGCCTTGCGCCATCAATCTTTTCGCCTCCAATTGCAAGGGTTCCCATAGGAAAGCGGCGAACAGGAAATAAGGCGTCACCGTTTTGCCTTCGGCGATACGGTTATCGGAATTTTGCAGCGCTTTCGCCAGGAATAATCGAGGAAAATCATGATCCTCTGTTTCAAGGCATTTATCGGAATCGGGGAACAGGGCGGCAAAAAGGTTGTAATGCCTGAGCATTTCGAATGTTTGCAGACCATAGCCGCCCATGAAAAGCTTTATCGATTCGTCGAATAAACGCGCGGCAGGAATCCCTTGCAGCAAATCGGCCATTTCATAAATCGGTTTTTCCGTGTCGGGATGAATGCTAAAACCCAGTTTGACGGCGAAACGGACCGCTCGGAGCATCCTGACGGGATCTTCCCGGTAACGGGTCTCCGGATCGCCGATCAGCTTGAGTACCGCGGCGGCGTGATCTTCCATGCCGCCGGTGTAATCGACGACGGAAAAATCGCGGATGTTGTAATAGAGTGAATTTACCGTGAAATCGCGCCGCCAAGCATCTTCCTCGATCGTCCCGAAAACGTTGTCGCGCAACAAGCGGCCGTCCTCATGAACGATCTGGTGCTCGCTATCCTCCGTTTCGCCTCCGCGAAACGTCGCCACTTCTATGATTTCCCTGCCGAAATGTATATGCGCCAAACGAAAGCGGCGCCCGATCAACCGACAATTACGGAAAGTCTGTTTAACCTGTTCCGGACTGGCATTGGTCGCCACGTCGAAATCTTTAGGCTCCCGTCCCAGCAACAGGTCACGTACGCAGCCTCCGACCAGATAAGCGTCGAAACCGGCTTTTTTGAGACGATAAAGCACCTTAAGGGCATTCTCGCTGATTTGAGTACGGGAAATATTGTGCTCCGATCGCGAATAGACCCTTTCTGAACGCGGTTCCTCGGTCATTTGCTTTGGCGAACCGGGAGCTCCCAGAAATTTTTTGAAAAATTTTAAAATAACGGTTTTTCCTTAATCATGCGATTATCCGGCTCTCATCGTCCTTCGATACCGAAAGCTCGCTGTTATCACTCACAAAGTTAGAATCGGCGAATATATCCGGCCAGAATGTCTCTGCGCCTGGTAAATAAAAAATCCGTTCATATTGGCCTGACAAAATTCGATGATTTTTTCGCAATCGATTTAAGTCCTGCCTCCATGAACGCCCGGAAATCTGATTTGATCAACTTTCCACAAAATAACGTGCGATGGAGAAACTTTGGCTCCGGTTACCCCTCTCACCTAGACCGATTCGAGCACCTATAAAGCGTATAATATCATTGCGATCGATTTCGGCTCAATCAACAGCTTTCTTTTACATTCCCCTTTTCAATATAGTAAAATTCGCCGATACGGTTAAAGGGTTGCCTTTCATTTACTGAGGTGCTCGATACGACAAAGGGCAGGTTCGGATTTTCTGTATTTTCGACCCCCTTTATTCATAGAGGAGACGAAAAACATGTTTTTCCTTTTCTGGTGATGGGCATCAATAACGACAGCATCCGTATTAACTTTATATATAATAACGCCAGCGCATTAGCCGCATTCGTTCTGATATACGGCACGGCGAGAAATACACTGTAAGTGTAATGCTTTTTCTGAGTGTTTAGCCCCCGGGGAAACTTATGTTTAAAAAGATTATTGACTGCCTGATCGACCACCCATTATTGTCAAGCATCTATGTAGCCGATCTGGCTATCTTGATGTTCCACAAGCCCCCTTTCATTTTCTCGCTGATTATGCTGGGCGCTCTGGTCGCCATCAGCATGTATCTGGGTCAGAAATTGGCATTATTCAAACTATAAGTTGCTGGATTCAAACCCGCCAGCAGTACCCGGACGATCGAACTCGAACGCTCCGGGTTTCTGGCGCCGTATGGCGGCCGTTCTATACGACGCATTGTTATTGCTTGCCGTTCTGTTTCTCGCCACCGCCCTTGCGCTCCCTCTGAATGGCGGCGAAGCATTTTCTTCTGACCAATATTTATTTCCTGCTTACCTTGCCTGCGTAAGTTTCCTTTATTACGGCTGGTTCTGGACGCATGGTGGTCAGACCCTGGGCCTGCGCAGCTGGAAAATGAAAGTCGTGAACAGGCAATCTCGTACCGCTAACTGGAAACAGGCAGCTTTTCGATTTTCAGCCGCAATTTTATCCTGGGCTTGTCTTGGAATGGGCTTTTTCTGGATTCTGTTAGATAAAAACGGACTGGCTTGGCACGACCACTTGTCAGGCACCCGGCCGGAATTCGATCGAAAATAGTACGTGGCGAGCCTAATAATCCCCTAAAAATTCTTAAATAACAGTGGACAGACTAGCCGTTAAAAAGAAAAAAGCGGCGTTGAGGTTCTCCGCATTTTTGTCAAAAAAGGAAACCGAATACTTGTTGAATCCGTTTTTGGTCGCGCATCCATGCAGAGAGGGAAAAGCCGATCCGATCAGCTTTTCCCTCATTTCAGCCCCTTATTTTTGCCTCCCTGCATCGCTTTTGACACTATCTATCTGACAACCTGCTTGCAAAGCAGCTTCACATCTTTTACGTAACAGCGATATTTTCCGGCAAAGTCGGCTTCGCATTCCTCGCAGACCACTTCGCCTTCGTCAATGACCTTTTCCAGCGTCCAACCGTAACCTTCCCCCTCACACAATATCTTTGCGTATTTGTCGAAACGGCTGTAGCCTTTAAACGAATCCGGTTTTTTCTTTACTTTTTCTATCGCCTCCTCTTTTGATTTGCATCCGGGGCTTGATTTAAGACTGCCTTCGATTTCCTTGCTTACCCATTCGTCAACATTGGTCGCGATTGCAGCATTGGAGATAGAAAACAAAGCCACTAAACCGATAGTTTTGATCTTCTTCATATTCATCTTCTATTCACCTTTAGTTTATTATTATACTTGCAGATTGACTCTACCATTGAAAACCCTATCAATGGAAGGCTTAATTTAGGGAGCCACGAATAAATATCTCTGCACTGTAGCCCATCAGACCATCATTATTGAAAGCTGAAATGCGCTCTCCAGGGCTACTAAAATTACTCACACCGCATTTTGAAAACCTGGCAGAATTCGTAGCCTTGTAATGTTAATTGAGCGAGCGGTTTCGTAGCGATCAACTCACCTGCGACTAAACTCATGGTATACTTTAATTTCACCAATACGCTATCAGAAGGGTGTTACTACAATGAAAAAAATGAAAATTATCCTCTCAGTAACCGCCATATTGGCTGCCTTCTCGGTTTATGCCGAACCCGTCAAATTGGAAGACTCTGCGCCCATTCTCGGCAAATGGCATGTCGACTCGGAAGCGGCCGCCCTGCATAAGGAAAAAAGAGCCCTGGATTCGACCTGGGAGTTCAAAAGCGACGGCACGCTCATCACTACGGGTAAAGACGTGGTCAGCGGTCGAACCGGTATGATGTCCATCAATTTGAAATATTCCGTTGAGGACGGAAAAATCAAAAAGCAATCAACTCCCGGCCGGGAAAAATATGAAACGTGCACCGTCGTCGACCTTGACGACAAAGCGATGACGTTGAAATGCACTTATCTTTATTACTTTCTGTCCAAAATGTAATCGAGTTGATTACCGCGCCGGCGTTTGCAAACAACGCCGGCGCCGCTTTTGTCCATCTAACGCGCTTTGCTGACCGCATATAGCGCCGCGAAAAACACTACGGTGCTCGGCAATATCGCCATTAGCATGGGATTTAAGCCGTATACCAGCCCAAGATGGCCGGCAATTTTGTCGATGATGTTAAAACTCATACCGATCAAGATACCGATCATCATACGGCCACCCGTTCCGACCCCCCGCCTGATGCCTATCACGAACGGAGCGGAAACCATCAGCATGACAAAAGTGACCAGGGGATTGATCAGCC
>JBNLEI010000068.1:0-6108 GCA_050304855.1 Methylococcaceae bacterium | reverse complement strand
CATATAAAAAATAAGGGTGTTAAGTTTCATGCCGAGTAAGACCGGTGAGGTCGAGTTAAGTTCATGCCGAATAATCTGATCAATGTCGAACAATTGATCACCGATCTGTTTGCACGGTGGATTAAAAAAAGCGGATGTTTCAAACTCTCCATGACAATAAATGACGAATAAATTGATAACGAGGAACAAAGAATCGATTCTGCAACATGCTTGAACGATGTCTTCCTGTCCGAATATATAACGCTTCTTTAACGGCGTCCGTATTAAAATATGCGTTACAGTATATGTTATTTAAATTCTTTATCAGACCATGAAATTTGCGATACAGGTAAATTGCAGTCCATATTCCGGTTACGGTGGCTTAGTTGCCTACCGTTTTATAGAAACGGCATTGCAGATGAATCATCGGATAAATAGGGTATTCTTCTACAAAGAGGGGATTTATCATGCTTTCAAATATGCGTCGCCGCCGGATGATGAATTGCAGCAAACCGCCATGTGGAGCGATTTAGCGAAACGGCATGATTTGGATTTGGTGGTATGCATTTCCGCCGCCCAACGTAGGGGGTTGTTGTGCACCGATGAAGCAAAACGTTTGGGAAAACTTGATAACGACGTTGCTTCCGGTTTTCGCATCGGTGGATTAGGGCAGTTGCTGGAAGCGGTTCTGACAGCTGATCGGGTGATTGAGTTTTCCTGAAAACAAATTTTTTTGATGGTGTTTTTAATGTTATTGATGAAGTGCGGATCGCGCATCGAAACGACTACAGCCGGAGTTTATGAAGAAATTTCTATTTGTCATGAGTCATGCGCCGCATAGTGGGGCTAATCTACAGGAAACGCTGGATGCGGTATTGACCGCTGCCGCTTTTGATCAACAAGTCGGGCTGCTATTTTTGGACGATGGCGTGTTGCAATTGCATCAGGGACAAAATCCGGAAAAAGCCGGATTAAAAGATACCGCTGCAATATTTCAAGCTTTGAAAATTTACGATGTTAACCTCTATTTTGTGGAAATTGAATCCTTGCAGTCCCGGGGGCTGAAACCTTCAAATCTTTTATTACCGGTCCAGGAAATTTATCGTAAAGACATTCATTCTTTGCTGCAGGAATACGATGTTGTATTTTCCGATTGAATAGACCTTACGACTGGATAACAAAAACACACATTTCTCGTAATTGAACTAAAATTATCGCTAATTACTTGTCAAGAGACAGTGTGTAGCATTCTTTTTCCAAGAGGTTGAAAGTGGATATTGCATCCTTAATCGGTTTTTTATTGGGTATCGGTATTATCGCCGCGGCTATAGCGACCGGTGGTGACATCATGTTGTTTGTCAATGTACCGTCCTTGCTGATTGTAATAGGTGGAACCTTCGGTGTTTCACTGATGCGCATACCGTTATCCGATTTTTTACGCTCTTTCGGGATTCTCGGTAAGACCTTTCTGAACAAAAAAGATGACCCGGCTGCATTGATTGAAGAAGCGGTTAGATTAGCCGATGTGGCCAGGAAAAATGGATTGCTTGCACTTGAGGGAGAGGAAATATCCAATACATTCATGAAAAAAGGCATTAGTCTTTGTGTGGATGGTCACGATCCTGCATTCGTCAAAAAGATATTGCAACAGGAAATCGATTTGATGGTCACCAGAAACGAAGTAGGACAGGATATGTGGAAAGGTGTCGGCGATCTGGCGCCTGCGATGGGGATGATCGGCACATTGGTGGGATTGGTGCAAATGCTGGCTAATATGTCTGATCCTGCCAGTATCGGGCCTGCGATGGCGGTTGCGTTATTGACGACATTGTACGGCGCGATTGTAGCCAACTGTTTTGCCTTACCGATGGTCGATAAACTGGCAAGTGTGTTGCTTTACGAAAAAGCGAATAAAGAACTGATACTGGATTCTATTGCAGGTATTCAAGATGGTATGAATCCGAAGGTGTTGGAAGCACTGCTTTATTCTTATGTTTCCGAGAAAAAACGCGCGAATGCCGAAGGCGAATAGGTGAGTTATGGCCGATGAATGTCCTAAATGCCCTCCAGTCGGTGCGCCTTTGTGGCTGGCAACATTCGCCGACCTAATGTCTTTGTTGATGTGCTTTTTCGTATTGTTGCTGTCGTTTGCAACGATGGATGCCAATAAATTTAAAAAAATGTCAGAATCGATGATGAATGCATTCGGTGTGCAGAGGGATATCCCTGCGGATGACGTGCCGATGGGTACCAGCATTATCGCTCAGCATTTTTCTCCGGCTCAGACCGAACCGACTCTGTTGGAAGAAGTCAAGCAGTCGACTAATCAAAAAGATACTGATTTGGATGTCAGTGCCGAAGAGATGGAAGAACTGAAAGAGCAGATCATGCAAGAAAAACTCAAGGAAATTGAGGATCAGGCTGATCAAATCAAAGAATCATTGCAAAAAGAAATCACAGAAGGGTTGGTAACCGTTGAAACGGACGGTTTACGGATTATTATTCGCATTAATGAAAAAGGTTCTTTCCCATCGGGTAGTGCGGTGTTGAAAGCGGGGTTTGAACCGGTCATGGATAAAATCACCGATTCGGTCAATCATTCGGTGGGCAGGGTTGTTGTGGCCGGTCATACCGATGATATTCCTATTTCTACGGACTGGTATCGTTCCAACTGGGAGCTGGCGGCGTCGCGGTCGGTTACGGTGGCTCATTACATGATGGAAAAAAAGGAAACGGATCAGAATCGGATCGTCGTCGAAGGCTTTGCTGATACCCGGCCGTTGGTGCCTAACGATTCTGCTAAAAACAGAGCGATTAACAGGCGGGTCGAAATTATTATCGAACAGGATGATCCAACTCGTGGCTTGGATAAAAAAACAGCCGTCATACAAAGTGACGAATTAGAAGAACAATCAAATTAGAGTTTCCGGGGTTTTGAATATGAACACCACACAATTGGAACGGCGACGTTTTTTTCGTATCGACGATACGATTAATCTGTTCTACAAAATTGTCGATAAAGAAACGGTTACCGCATTAAGCCATGTTTCGGATGACGTACTCAGCAACTGCTCCTTGGCGGCGGCTTTGGATGCGCTTTCGCAGGAAGCGCATATTATCGGTGCCCGATTGGAAAAGAGCCAGCCGGAACTCTTTGAATATCTTAAGGTAATGGATACCAAAATTAATTTAGTTGCTCAGGTCGTCATGATGCAAGGCAATAATTTTGGTGAGCACGATACCCGTAATGTCAATTTAAGCGCTTCTGGGTTAGCATTCGAAACCGAAGAGCCACTCAAAGCCGGCGAGTTTTTGGAAATCAGAATTATGTTGACCTCCTGCATGGCGGTGATCGTGGCTTACGGAAAAGTGATTTATTGTAAAAAAAATGAACAAAAAAGCGATTTTCCTTATTATGTCGGCGTTGATTATGTCAATATGAAAGAGAACGATCGTGAGTTGCTGATAAAGCACGTTGTAAAAAAACAGATGCAACAGATTCGCGAGAGCAAACAGAGCTAAATCTTCTTACTGGTCTTTGTGGCTATTTCCGCCAACCTTAAACGTTTACTCCATTTATTAAGTGACGGAGAATTTCATTCCGGCACCGAACTGTCGCAATTATTGGGTGTTACCCGTTCTGCGATTTCCAAACAATTACAGGGACTGGACGATCTTGGCGTCGAATTGGCGGCTGTGAGCGGAAAAGGTTATAAATTGACAAGGCCGATGCAATTGCTTTCTTTAAAGCGGATTGAAGAACACTTGTCGACTGAGGCCGATCGGCTCTTGAACGGTATCGAAATTCATGACCTGATTGCCTCTACCAACGATTATTTATTGCAAAAATCGCATGTGGGCGGAGAAAGCGCCGTTGCCTGTTTCGCCGAATATCAATCATCCGGGAAAGGGCGTCGAGGTAGAAGTTGGGTGTCACCTTTTGGTAGCAATATTTATCTTTCCATTTTATGGCGCTACCAAGGCGGACCGGCTGCGATTGCAGGACTAAGCTTAGCTGTCGGAGTGGCTGTAGTTCGAGCGTTAACTGAATTTGGAGTAAATGATGTCGGTTTGAAATGGCCGAATGACATTTATTGGCAGCAACAAAAATTAGCCGGAATCTTGATCGAGGTAGCAGGTGAAGCGGGCGGTCCGTGCCAAGCGATAATCGGCTTGGGAATCAATTGCTATATTCCGCAAAAGGAAGCGCAGGCAATTGATCAAGCGTGGACTGACCTGGATACCCTGCTAGGCCGTTCTAGTCACGAGATCAGGAATCGGCTCGCTGCCGAATTGTTGAATCATATGATGCCTATCATTTCGGGGTTCGAAACTTGCGGACTGAGTCATTATCTGGCCGAATGGCGAAAATATGATTGTATGCAAGGTAAGTCAGTGGATGTTTACATGGGAACCCAGCGATATTGCGGAATTGTCGAAGGAATTGATGATCAAGGATTATTGCTGATTAGAGAGGAAAATCAACAATTGAGAACCTTTGCTTCCGGCGAGGTTAGTTTTAGAAAAGCATGAAGCTTCTTATTGATATCGGCAACTCACGGCTAAAGTGGGGCACCGAACAAGACGGGGATCTCCAATATTGCGCGGCGATCGATTATCGACGTGACGACTTTCTAGGGTTCGTAAATCAACAATGGAAGGATTTGAGCTTGCCAAAGCAGGTGGCAATCTCTTCAGTCGGTTCGATACAAATAGTTGACCAGCTGCGCATCTTGATAATGCAGCTGTGGCCCAACACCGATATTGTCATTGCCGTTTCTTCTGCATACGCCTGTGGCGTTTCCAATATTTATAAAAAGCCGACGCAGTTGGGCGTCGATCGTTGGTTGAGTCTACTTGCCTTACATCGCTATTATCGGAGTTCCGCTTGTGTAATCGACTGCGGAACCGCTATTACGATCGACTTTATTGACGATACGGGGAGACATCAGGGCGGACTGATTACGCCGGGTCTGACTCTGATGAAAAAAGCCTTGATGGAAGGTACCATTGAGTTACCGATGATCGAGAAGGATCAGAATGTCGGATTGGCCGATCATACGGCGGCTGCGATATACAGCGGGACGCTTTATTCGGTCGTAGGGCTGGTAGAGCATGCGCTAGCAAGGCACGGCGGAAGGACGCAAACTGTGGTTGTAACCGGCGGCGACGCCCGATTGATCGCCGAAAACCTGGAAGCACAGGTTATAGTCGAACCGAATCTAGTGTTAAAGGGATTGTCTGTTTATTGCGATGAAGGTGAACCGTTATGAAATTTTGGTTCTTTGTTGTCATATTGGCGAACGTGATTTTTTTTCTTTGGGAAGTCCAAAATGGCGCTTTGCATGATTCCCGGGGAAAAGCAACGAATACTCAGTCAGAAAAGCAGATTCTACTTCTAAGCGAATTACCCGAACAAGAGACCTTGCCGAAAGAAATGGCGGTTGCGGAGAATTCGGCATCGACATCCTCTGAGTCGTATGTTTCGAAGGAAACGGAAGAACCACTTACCATCGCCGCAATCACAAGTGAAATACCTGGTCAGCAAGAATTCGGCGGACAATCGGATCAGGAAACTCTGTCAGAGGATGTTATCGATGTGCTAATAGATGAGCAATCCGACCTCGATGATGATTTGTCTGAGATATTCCAACTTTACACGGATACGGACATTGGCACTCAGGCGAATGCGGAAGTCAGTGTTGACACGGAAGAGAGCGTTGTTGAGGCAGACCAATTGGCAACACAAGAGGAACCAAGCGGACCCGCACAACAAGCAAACAAAGAAATAACGGAAGCCGAGTTTGAAAAGAGCCAAGTGACCGAGCAAGCTCTTTCATTGGAAAATGAAACTCTTCAAACGGAGGCGGCCGATACTGTTGCGGCGGCGGTATGTGTTGAAGTCGGACCGTTTACGGATCGCAGGCAAATCAATCGTTGGTTGAAGAAACAGCAGCTGGATTATCACCAAGCGGAAATTTTTTTAAAGGAGCAGCAACTCATTTCCTCTTACCTGGTTTATTTTTCGGCGGCTGAAACGATCACCGAGTCAAAACAGAATATGGAAATGCTTAAAAACAAGGGGGTTGCCGACTTGTGGTTATTCAGAAAAGGGCCGATGAGGGGAGC
>JBNLEI010000067.1:0-2181 GCA_050304855.1 Methylococcaceae bacterium | reverse complement strand
GCAGATACCTCAGGAGAAATTTGTGAACGCTATGGTGTATGGCAGGAGGTCGAAAAGGAGGGGGTCAAAAAATGGAAAATTGTCCGCTCAACATTCATTATCAATCAAGATGGGATATTGGAAGAGTCAATGTATAATGTTAATCACGAAGGACACGCTCAAGCCGTTTTGGATTTAATCAGGTAACGATTAGTAGATCGATATAAGCAACTGAATTATATCGGTTTGTATTAATTCTACTTTGTCAGATTCATTCTAATGCCACCTGAGAACGCCTGGCATGGGATTCCTTGGCCTTTCGTCTCAGATCATGCCGCTTGCTGATAATGTCCGCCAGCTCTTCAGTCGAGAGTTGACGTCTGGGTAGCAAATGTTCGAGTGCTGTGATAGGGGTAGGAAACGATTTTCGCCGTCCCCTCCCTCCGAACCCGGTGTGCAGTTTTCCCGCGACGGGCTCTCCAGTTAGTTGTTTCCTCATCGGGATTGGCGCGCTAAATTATAGGCCTCTACCATTGTGAATAGCCCATGTTCAGCGAAGAAAGCGTTTGGCCATTGTTTATGATCACGCAGACATCGTCCCTGACCTGGTCGGTGCTTTTGCCGACGCAACATCGCTCGTAAGCGACGGCGAACAAAGCCGTCGATACTCGAGAATGTGAATCGATGAGCGTGCTGGAAGTATCCATACCACCCTTTCAAGGTCGGATTGAGTGACGCAATCACGTATTCGATGGAATTACCCGAATTTCGTTTGGTCTTGGCACGAATTTTATCTTTTAATAACATCAGACTTTTCTGACGTACCCACCGCTTTCCGGCTTCGAATCGATACCCCAGAAACTCGAACCCTTGACCGGTTATCCGGCAATCCCCAAGCTGGGTTTTGTCCGGATGAAGCGTTAATCCGTTCGCAGCCACCCACGCTCGCAAGCGAACCAGCGCCGATTGCGCCTCTTCACGACTGCGACACAACACTACGGGTCGAGTAGCCCAAGGGAACCGCCCCCTCATGCCCTCACAGATCCGGACGTGAACGTCTCCGCTCATCCGGCTCTTGCTATCCAGCCATTCGCCGATTTAACATGCGCCAATGGGCAAACAAGTTGGATTGGCGTAAGGCTATACGGGCCAACCATTGACTGGTTCGCCGCTTATGCCTTCTTAACTTTTTGTATTTCGCCATCGCCCAAAAGACCAAACGACGGTCTAAATACCTTAATGTCGGGTAAAGTGCCGAAGCGTAGTAACGACCATAATAATTTATCCAGCCTTGAATCACCGGATTAAACATGGCTGCCAAATCTTCTACTCGTTTATCGATACGACATTCCAATTTCCAGGTCTTAATGCGCTTTCGTATTCGCTTTGCCGCTGCATTGCTAATCGCTGGGCTGAAATTGACAAAATACTTGCCCCATCGGTTCTTCGATCGCCGGGCTCGAAAGGTGTAACCCAGAAAATCGAAGCGGGTGTGACTGTATTCCCCTTGACGATCATCATCTTTACAGTAAATAATTTTCGTCTTCTCCGGATGCAATTCCAAACCGCAGGCGCGAAACCTCTTTTCTAAGTGCTTGAGAAGTTGTTTCGCTTGCGACTTGCTGCGGCAGTGGCAAACACTGTCATCCGCGTATCTTTCAAATGGAATGTCAGGATAATGATTTTCCATCCATCGATCAAAAACATAGTGTAGGAATAGATTCGCTAACAACGGCGAGATTACCGAGCCTTGCGGACTTCCCTTGGTTCGCTCCTCTAGCCGCCCATCCGTCAGTTGCACCGGCGCAACTAACCAACGTTCGATATAGAGAATGACCCAGGGCGTTGACGTGTGTTTCCGCACCGCTTTCATCAGCAAGTCGTGATCAATGTTGTCGAAAAATCCCCGGATATCGAGATCCAACACCCAATCATATCGCCAACAGCGCTTTCGCGCTACCCCGACCGCATCTAATGCCGACTTATTCGGTCGATATCCATACGAATCGTGATGAAAGTGGCGTTCTAATTCCGGTTCAAGTTCGGCTTTGACCACCGCTTGTGCAATGCGATCCGACACCGTCGGCACCCCAAGCGGACGTGTCCCTCCATCTTGTTTAGCGATTTCTACTCGCTTCACCGGCGGCGGAAAATAACTCCCTGAGGAGAGTCGATTCCAAAGTTTGTACAGATTATTTTCTA
>JBNLEI010000066.1:0-3034 GCA_050304855.1 Methylococcaceae bacterium | reverse complement strand
CAGCGCTTTGACTCAAGTACTCAGCGCGCAGGGTTGCCATGTCGAAAATGTCAGCGATGGCGCTGAGTGCATAGAAAAAGTTCTCAGCTATGAACCGGATATGGTGATTATCGATAAAGGGTTATCGGAACGACACAATATTATTAACATTCTGCGATTTGAAAAAAATCTGACTCAGATAAATTTTATTGTTCTGGAAGGGAAGGATGAGGATACGGTGAATGAATAATCTTCATTTGGCAAAGCTCTTCAACAAAAAGGAAACCAGGTCGTTGTTGGAGAAATTTGCCGGCTCCTACCGACAATTATTTGCAATTTATGATGCAGACGGCAAGCTGCTGTTTGGCGAAGACCGGGATTATACTGAAGAGTCTCCCGTATTCGTGGACGACGAATTGTTCGGTTGGGTGAAAGCGCGTGAAAATTGCGAAGCCGTTACTGACCTGATCACCTATTTGCTGACAAAAGAACATGAAAAAAAGGCGTTGGCCCGGGAAACTTTGGGCTTATATAAGGAAATCAACGTTCTTTATAATCTTACCGATAATATAAAAGCCAATTTCAATATTTCGGAAATCGCCCAGTCAATCATCGATCAGGCTTCGATGTCGATAAAGTCCACCCATGCCAACGTCATGCTGTTTAACGACAAATTTAATGCGTTGGAAATTGTCGCTTCGGTGGGCGACACGTCGATGTTTAAAAGAACCTATCCGGTAGGGAAGGGCATCGCCGGCCACGTCTTTCTTTCCGGCAAAGCGGAAGTGATCAACAACACCTACGACGATATCCGATACATCAAGGACTGTTGCGCCGCCGGGTCGTTGCTGTGCGCGCCGATCAAAACCAGCGAAAAGACTATCGGCGTGATCAATTTAAGCCACAGCCAGGTGATTAATTACACGGCCGCCGATTTGAAGCTGTTTTGTGCACTGGTCTCGCAGGGTGCGATTGCCCTGGAAAACGCGATTCTGCACGCCAATAAAATCAAAGAAGAAAAGATCAAGAGCCATCTGGAACGGTATGTTTCGGAAAAAGTCGTTCATGCCATTATGAATGCCGGCGACAAGCAGATATTCATTCCCGAAAAGCGTTATATTTCAATTTTGTTTTCTGATATCCGGGGTTTTACCAACCTTTGTGAAAGTGTTGATTCCAAGGAAATTGTGGACAATCTAAACACTTATTTTGAGAATATGGTGAACATCATATTTACCGAACAAGGCACGATCAATAAATTTGTCGGCGACATGATCGTAGCCTTATTCGGCGCTCCGGAGGTTCTGCAGGAAAGCGAAAAGCACACGGTAATGGCGGCAATCGGCATGCAAAACTGGCTGAAGCAGACCGAACATGCCTGGATCAATCGGCATTTCAAAACCGGCATCGGCATCAATTCCGGGGAAGTGATCATTGGCAACGTCGGTTCGCCAAAACATATGGATTATACCGCCATCGGCGATGAGGTTAATCTGGCTTCCCGACTGCAGTCGCTGGCCGAGAGCGGCCAGATATTGGTCAGCCGCAGCGTTTATGAAGCCACCAAAGAGGATTTCGATTACAGCTTCCAGGGAACGTTTTCAGTTAAAGGCAAGGAGAAGCCGGTCGATGTCTACCAAGTCAACTATTAATTAACCGATTAGCCCGAGACGAGAAACTTTATGAATAAAAAATTATTAATCGTTGATGACGAACCACATATTCGCACTCTCCTCGAACAGACTTTGGAAGAATTGGAAGATTACGATGTGGAAATTTTTACCGCAGCCAACGGTAAGGAAGGTCTTGAAACCATCATCGCGGAAACTCCCGATCTGGTCTTCCTGGACGTGATGATGCCGGAGATGAACGGCTACGAAGTCTGTCAGAAGGTTAAAAGCGATGAGCAATTAAAAGATACATTCATTATCATGCTGACAGCGAAAGGGCAGGAATTCGATAAGGAAAAAGGACGGCAGATGGGGGCCAACATGTATGTTACCAAGCCGTTCGATCCTGATGAGGTTCTGGAAACGGCGATCGACATTTTAAAAATAGAGGTTTGATTCCGGTCGTCCACTCAAGCTCACGATAGTCATTCCTCCAATCCGACCCACTTACCCGTCCGGTTTAAGTTTAACTTTGCGGTCGCCGAATCAAATCGGGGCGGCGTCAGGAGGTTGGAAATAAACAAGGTTGTCATTTAAGACCGATTCGGCAATACAGTTCCCGCGGAGTAAATAGTACCAATGGACCATGCCAGTATCGTCGTTCAGTTCGTCATTGCGTCCGTCGTTGTGCTGATGCTGGCGTCTTTTACATTACTGGTCAGCCGGCGTCTGCATCTACCTTTTGCTGTCGGTTTGGTGTTTGCCGGTTTCGGTTTCGCCTTATTGGTCAATCATGGTCCGGAAGCGATACGGCCATTGTCGGAAATCAAGATTTCCCATGATTTGATTTTCTTCGTGCTGCTGCCGACATTGGTTTTTGAATCGGCGTACGATCTGGACGCCTGGCAATTGCGTCATAACATTCTGCCGATTCTGACCCTGGCGCTGCCGGGCGTAATCCTGTCAACGGCCATGATAGGGCTGCTTGTCGGCTGGTTGACGCCGATAAATTATCCCACCGCATTTTTGCTCGGCGCCGTGTTAAGCGCTATCGACCATGTCTCGGTGAGTTCGGTTTTCAAGCAGATGGGAGCGCCGAAGCGGTTGATTATTTTGGTCGAGGGCGAGAGTTTGTTCAGCGACGTGACCTTGATCGTACTGGCCTACATTCTGTTGGATGTGGTTCTGGCGGGCAATATGACTGCGGATATGGCTTTGACCGGCATCGGTGAATTTTTCAAGGTACTGCTGGGAGGAATAGGTATCGGTCTGGCTTGCGGCTATGCGACCGGTTATCTGGTCGGTAAGATCAACGACAATCCGTTTTGCGAAATTTCCGCTGTTTTGACGCTGGCCTATGCCTCCTTTTTGATCGCGGAATACGGATTTCATGTGAGCGGTGTGATGGCGACGGCCGCCTGCGGCTTGGTGATGAGCGGCTGGGG
>JBNLEI010000065.1:0-8839 GCA_050304855.1 Methylococcaceae bacterium | reverse complement strand
TCTCCACCTTTCAAAGCGGAGTTTTCCGAGGAAGACAATCAGGCGATGGTGGATGCCATCAATACAGCCGGTGCGAATGTTTTGTGGGTCGGCATGACGGCACCCAAGCAGGAAAAGTGGATTTATCAAAACAAAGATAAACTAAATGTGAATTTCATCGGTGCGATAGGAGCGGTTTTCGACTTTTATGCCGGCACCAAAAAACGCGCGCCTCAGTGGGTTTGTAAATTGGGGTTGGAATGGCTGCCCCGACTGTTAAGGGAACCGAAGCGATTGTGGAAGCGAAATTTTGTTTCTTCGCCATTATTTTTAGTGGCTGTTTTTAAACAAAAATTAGGTTTTTCTTAACTACCGGATATTATTTTGTGGTTGCAACAATCCGTTTTAGCATTCGGCTGTGTCCGAAAGGATGGACAGAAGGTTTGAATAACGTTTGACGGCAAGAAGAAGCCGCCACTCCAGCCAACTATGCTGAGTGGCGGGGCGTTCCTTATTCCCTGGACACGTTCACATTGAAACCGCTTTGTTTCAATAGTGAATGGCGTTTAGCTTGATCGAGGTCGTTCTGGACCATTTCCGCGACCATTTCCGCAACCGTAGTGGTCGGTTGCCAGCCCAGTTTTTCTTTTGCCTTACTCGGGTCGCCGAGCAAGGTTTCTACTTCGGCAGGTCTGAAATAACGTGGATCTACCGCCACGATTTTATCGCCCGGTTTTAGGGCCGGGGCTTTGTCACCTTCGATGCTATCGACATAGCCTACCTCGTTGACACCTTTGCCTTCCCAGCGTATGCGAATACCGAGTTCTTCGGCGGCAAACTCGACAAATTGCCGAACGGAGTATTGCTCACCGGTTGCAATTACGAAATCGTCAGGCTGTTCTTGTTGCAGCATCAGCCACTGCATTTCCACATAATCGCGAGCATGCCCCCAGTCTCTCAATGCGTCCATGTTGCCTAAATAGACGCATTTTTCCAGGCCCTGAGCTATATTGGATAGAGCCCGTGTGATTTTTCGGGTGACGAAGGTTTCTCCTCGGCGAGGCGATTCGTGGTTGAAAAGGATTCCGTTACAGGCGTACATCCCGTAAGCTTCGCGATAGTTAACGGTGATCCAGTAGGAATACAGTTTGGCGACCGCATAAGGGGAACGGGGATAAAACGGGGTGCTTTCCTTCTGCGGAATTTCTTGAACCAGACCGTAAAGTTCAGAAGTCGACGCCTGATAGAAACGGGTTTTTTTCTCTAGTCCTAGGAAGCGGATCGCTTCGAGTAACCTTAATGTGCCGATAGCATCAACATCAGCGGTATATTCGGGAGCCTCAAATGATACGGCAACGTGGCTTTGTGCGCCGAGGTTGTAGACTTCATCCGGTTGGACTTGCTGGATGATGCGGGTCAGGTTGGAGGTGTCGGTGAGGTCGCCGTAATGGAGAATAAAATTTTGGTTTTCGACGTGAGGGTCTTCGTAAATGTGATCGACCCGTTCGGTATTAAACAGGGATGCCCGGCGCTTGATGCCATGGACCAGATAGCCTTTGTTTAATAAAAATTCGGCCAGATAAGAACCGTCCTGCCCGGTAACTCCGGTGATTAAGGCAACTTTTTTGTTCATAAGCCTTCCATGTGATATTGACAATAACGGATAGGAATTTGCCGAAGCGATGGCTACGGTCTAAAGCGGAATGGCCGGCCTCCTAAAGACAAATCCATAGAGTTGGAATTTAACGAAAATTTCTGAAATTTTCAGTAGGATTTTACCATAATTAATACCTGTAATTGGGATTAGTTTTGTTTGGTTTTAGCTTATTAACCGCGCCTTAAATAGTATCGAAGTTTATTAGGAAAAGGTTGCACTCATTTAATTAAAGGCGTTATGTGAATTTGGACTACCATGGTTTTGTTACTACAATAAATCGATAGAGAGATAGGCGATTTATTCGTTTTCGACTAATTATCCGATTCTCTCATCCAATAAAGAATTCCAACTGGAAACTGATCGGGTGAGCATTTTAAATATTCAACTTTGTCTCTGGTTTTAAATTGTTAACGAAAGAAGATTCTTCCGTTGTGACTTGTAATTCCTGATACGAATAAGCCACGGGAAAAACAATGAACAACAAAAAAATTTTTGTAACTGGGGGGGCTGGTTTTATCGGTTCCGCTTTAATCCGCTTTTTGATGGATGAAACTGCACATGAAATCATTAATATTGATAAGCTCACTTATGCCGGTAATTTGGAGTCATTGGCGACGGTTTCAAAACATGAGCGATATCATTTTGAGCAGGTCGATATCTGCGATGGAGTAAGGATTCAGCGGCTCTTCACAGATTACAAACCGGATCTCGTAATGCATTTGGCTGCAGAATCGCATGTAGACCGTTCCATTGACGGGCCGGCAGATTTTATTCGGTCCAATATTGTCGGTACGTATACGTTGCTGGAAGGTGCTAGGCAATATTGGTTATCTTTGGATGAAGCCAGACGACTGACATTTCGTTTCCATCATGTTTCCACCGATGAGGTCTATGGAGCGCTTGGCGAAACCGGTTTGTTTAATGAGAAAACACCGTATGCCCCCAGTTCTCCTTATTCAGCCAGCAAAGCTTCGTCCGATCACTTGGTGAGAGCATGGCATCGTACTTTCGGTTTACCGGTCATTGTGACCAACTGTTCCAACAATTACGGTCCTTATCAATTTCCTGAGAAGCTGGTTCCGTTAGTTACACTAAATGCGATCGAAGGTAAACCGTTACCGATTTACGGCAAAGGAGACCAGATTCGCGACTGGTTATACGTGGATGATCACGCCCGTGCGCTCTATAAAGCCGTAACGGAAGGTAGAGTCGGGGAAACCTACAATATCGGTGGCCATAACGAAAAAACCAATCTTGAAGTGGTCAAGACTATTTGCGCTATTTTGGATGAACTGAAACCGGATCGTCCCAATGGCATCACTCGTTATGAACAATTGATTACCCATGTGAAAGATCGGCCCGGGCATGATCGTCGGTATGCGATCGACGCAGATAAAATCAAAAATCAGTTGGGCTGGGTTCCCGGTGAAACGTTTGCCTCGGGGATTCGTAAAACGGTGCAATGGTATCTGGACAATCCGGTTTGGTGGCAGCGGGTGCAAAACGGTAGTTATCAGCGCGAACGATTAGGTCTTAACGCAGGGGAATAAGCGATGAAAGGTATTATATTAGCCGGAGGGTCCGGGACTCGTTTGCATCCGGTCACGCTTGCCGTTTCTAAACAGTTGTTGCCCATTCACGACAAACCGATGATTTATTATCCGCTTAGTGTCTTGATGCTGGCGGGTATCAGGGAAGTTCTGGTTATTTCGACGCCGGAAGATATCGGGCGTTTCGAGCAATTGCTTGGTAATGGTAATCAATGGGGTATCGAAATCAGCTATGCGGTGCAACCGTCGCCGGATGGTTTAGCGCAAGCGTTTATTATCGGCGAGACATTTATTGGCGATAATTCTTGTGCATTAGTATTGGGTGATAATTTGTTTTATGGTCATGATTTTGAGCCGATGCTGAGACGGGCTTCGCAAAAACAGAATGGCGCAACTGTTTTCGCCTATCCGGTGCAATTCCCTGAGCGTTATGGTGTGGTTGAATTCGACCAAGATGGCGTCGCGGTATCGCTTCAGGAAAAACCGCTAAAGCCGCGTTCGCGCTATGCCGTGACCGGATTGTATTTTTACGATTATCAAGTGGTTGAGATCGCCAAATCGATTAAGCCTTCCTTCAGAGGGGAGTTGGAAATCACCGATGTGAATAGCCGGTACCTGCAACAGCAACAACTATCCGTAGAAATTATGGGGCGAGGTATGGCATGGTTGGATACCGGAACCCACGAATCATTATTGGATGCTTCACAGTTCATTCAGACGATTGAAAATCGGCAAGGTCTGAAAATCGCCTGTTTAGAGGAGATCGCTTGGCGCAAGAAATGGATCGACGACGAGCAGTTAAAACAATTAGCCGAGCCACTGATAAAAAATAATTACGGCAAGTATTTAATGCGTTTACTGGAGGACGCGGTTTTCTGATGAAAGTGATTGCAACTGCAATTCCGGACGTATTGATTTTGGAACTGGATGTGTTCGGTGATGAACGAGGGTTTTTCAAGGAGAGTTTCAATCGTAAAAATTTTTCCCGGGAGACAGGCATACAGCTTGATTTTGTCCAGGATAATTACTCTCGTTCGGGCAAAAACGTGTTGCGAGGTTTGCATTACCAAATAAAACAGCCGCAAGGAAAATTGGTGTTTGTCGGTAGCGGTTGTGTTTTTGATGTTGCTGTGGATTTGCGGCAATCGTCGCCGACGTTTGGGCATTGGGTTGGGGTGGAACTGAGCGATAAAAACCATCGACAATTCTGGGTTCCGCCCGGTTTTGCTCATGGTTTCGTGGTGTTGTCGAATACGGCCGATTTTCTTTATAAAACAACGGATTATTACGCTCCGGAATATGAGCGATCGATCCGTTGGAACGATCCGCAATTAAATATCGACTGGCCGCTGTCGGAACCGCCATCCCTTTCGACTAAGGATCAGCAGGGAGTTTTGTTTAAAGATGCCGAGTATTATCCATGAAGATTCTGATCACGGGCGTTAATGGGCAAGTAGGAAGAGAACTGGCGAGAAGTTTATTGCCTTTGGGTGAGGTGGTGATGGCAACGCGTCAGCGCCTGGATTTGGCGAATACAAAACAATTGCGCCAGACGATTCGTGATATTGCCCCTGACGTGATCGTTAATGCGGCTGCATATACAGCTGTTGATAAGGCCGAGCAGGAAAGCGATTTGGCCCACCGAATTAATGCGTTGGCGCCTGCTGCGATGGCGGAAGAAATGAAAGACAGGAAAGGTTTGTTGATTCATTACTCGACCGATTACGTGTTTGATGGTGCCATGGATAGAGCCTATTCGGAGAACGACCTACCTAACCCAATCAATGTGTACGGCCAAAGTAAGTTGGCCGGCGAAACCGCATTGCAGCAGACTGGGGGCGATTATTTGATTTTGAGAACTTCATGGGTTTATGCGGCGCGCGGACATAATTTTTTGAATACCATGCTGAAGTTGGCGGCTGAACGAGAGGAACTGAAAATTGTCGCCGATCAATACGGGGCGCCGACTTGGGGGCGTTTGATCGCCGAGACGACGGCTCATATTCTGAAGCAATCTTGGCATGAGAAAAAACGGGGCGATTTCGCCTCCGAGATTTATCATCTAACCGCGTCGGGAACGGTGAGTTGGCATGGGTTTGCCGAAGCGATAGTGGAACTGGCGAAGCGGGATAATCGCTTTGCAATAAAAAACAAGGCTATATTGCCGATTCCGGCTTCGGACTATCCTGTGCCCGCCAAACGTCCGCAAAATTCCCGATTGGATATTGGCAAAATCGAAGAAAAATTTGCGTTGACAATGCCCGATTGGCGAACTTGTTTAGCGTTATGTTTACAGGATGTCGCAGGAAATTGAATTAAGAAAAAATCAAAGCTGTTGTTGCAGTCAATTAGTCAGCTTGATTTAATTAAAATCATTCTTTCATTCAACGGGATGCATTCGAATAACATATCGTCAACCGAGCCTTCCACATGATCGGTATAATGCAAGCCGTATTCAGTATCGGAATGTTGGTGTTTAAGTTTGCCGTGAACGGTAAATGGAGCGCCCGATTCAGGCAATTGCATGGTGATTTTTACCTTGCCTCCCATTGATGTATTCAGGGGTTCGCTGAGTTTGATGCGTATTCCCGTTCGGCTGATATCCAGGATTTCCGCATTCAATGCGGTTTCCTGTTCCGGGCAGGAATCTGGAAAGACATCGGCCTGAATTTTTTTAGCTTTCACCCTGCGGTGCAAACGTCTTTCGTTTTTCATTGTTTTCGAGAAACAAGTCCGTATCAGGTCACGAGTATAACAGTTGATAAAGGGATTGCGTCGAAATAATTTCGATTTTCAGTGAGATATTTTTCAGATGCAACTGCTTGATAAATTGGAAGTAACACTATTGAGTGGGTGGATCGCAAGCCTGTAGATTTAAAAGGTTAATCTACCTAGCTTGACTTTCGGTAAGCAAACGGTTTGGCTAGCGGTTCGCCGATGAAAATGCCTTGTCCCGGCCAAGCTACGCTTTTCCAGTAAGCTTCGATCAGACTGTTACCTCTTAGGTAATAATGCATCATGATGCCGGGATGAGGGAACTTCTGAATAAAATTACAGGGTTCGACAACCGCACCGTAACTTCCGGTTGCACCGGCCTTAAGCCATTCCAGGCTGCTCATCTGTTTACCGCCATTAAGAATGCCGCCGGCAGAGGTTAGGTGGTCGGCTGCCGCACCGGGTAAAAACTGGTTCGTTCGTATTTTTTTAACCTTGGTTTTACCGGTAAAGTAAAACATGACGTCTGTTTTTCGGCTGATGAAATCCTGTTCGAGAATTTGGACGGGCCAGAGACCCGTATAGGCTTTGGTGATTTCGGGGAAAAATACCGATCTGGCGCTACGCAATTTGTCGGTGGTGGTGAGCAGGTAGGCCGTTCCTTTTGGGTGGCTGAAATCGGCGGCCATGCCGCGGTCGATCAATGCTTTAACCTCGGCAAAGTTGTCTCCCGCCAATGCCATGGTCGGACGCCATTGAAAGTCTTTAAATGCTGTGGAACTTTCGCTGTTAAAATAAGGCGAACGCCGGGTCGGTCGGCACCCTTTCGCGCAAAATGCGTCGTCATAGCCCGCTGCGAAAGCGGTTGTAATCGACATGCACCCGACACGGTAAGGTTGCATCCAGGTTAACGCGTAGGCTTGGATACGCTCGGGAGTGAGTTTGTCGACTTGCTGTTTCAGTCGCTTAAATTTGCCCACTGGTAAAGTGTTGTATCCGGGATTGAAGCGGATATGGATGATGTTTTCATGCGGAATTTTTCTTGTTAATTGGTAGTAGCCGGCGATTTGAACGCTCAACGGATCCGAGTCGTTGACAATGACGGCTAGTTGGTCCGCGCTTAATGCAGGCAAAGGCCGAAATAACAATGGATAAGCATTTGCCGACACCGTATTGACCAAGCCGAAGGCAAGTATCAATAACAAACTGAAGTAATAGATGATTGTGCGGCAGGGATGTAAAGATAAGAGCATGAGAGCCTTAAAGATAGTGTTCGGATACTGAGAAAATAAGATTTTATTGTAGTACAGATAGAGCCGGCCCCAGAATTGACATGCAACTATTTCATTTTCCTTTTAAAGCGTTGGGCTCTAGCTGCGAAGTTCAGATATACGCCAGTGATTTCGACTACGCGCAAAATATAGCGAACCATGTGACAGCAGACGTTTCTCGTATCGAGCGTCGATATTCCAGATACCGCGAAGACAGCGTATTAAGCAATATAAACCGCGCCGCCCAAGAGGGCGGGTCAATTAAAGTGGATGAAGAAACCTTGGCCTTATTGAATTATGCAGATACTTGTTATCAGCAGAGCGACGGCTTATTCGATATCACTTCGGGCGTCTTAAGGGATGTATGGGATTTTAAGTCGATGGTGATTCCCAAACAAAAAGATATCAATAAGCTTTTACACCGTATTGGTTGGGACAAAGTCAAAATCGACGGTTCGACGCTCGGCTTCGCGATGCCGGGTATGCAATTGGATTTCGGCGGTATCGGCAAGGAATACGCAGTGGACAGGGCGGCCACTATTTGTGAACAACACGGTATTCGGCACGGTTTGGTCGATCTGGGAGGTGATATTAAAATCATCGGGCCGCATGCCGACGGGCGCCCCTGGTCAGTCGGTATCCGTCATCCCCGCCGACCGGGAGAATTGATGGCCAGTATCCAGGTTTTTCGTGGCGGCATTGCCAGTAGCGGGGACTATGAGCGTTGTATAGTACTCAATGGTAAACGTTATAGCCATATTCTAAATCCTAAAACCGGCTGGCCGGTCAGCGGGTTGGCGTCGATTACGGTGATTGCCGAACAGTGTGTGATTGCCGGCAGCGTTACTACGATTACTATGTTGAAAGAGAAACAAGGTAAGCGCTGGGTAAGAGAACTGGGGTTGGCCTATTTGTGGATGGATGACAAAGGCAGGGTCGGCGGGACTTTATCGGATGACGATCGCCATTGAACATTTGCGCGATACGTTTGTGTTTGATTTGCTGGCGTCCTTGCCTGCAAGATCAATTTAGATTCCAGCTGATTTAGGGAGCTAGATACTCTTCAAAAGGTAACAATGCATCAGTTCGTCCTTCGGCACCAACCGCTTCTATAACCAAGTATTCGTCCTCAGCGAGATCGGGTGACAAAGGGTTACCTGCATTTACGGTTAGATTATCGCCGACATGGCCGTGTGGAATCTTAATTTCCGGATGATCGAAAGGCGCTTTCTCGTAACGGACTCGATCATCGGTCAAAGTTTTCAAGAAGGCGATCAGATCCGCTCGATTTTGTTCAGAAGATTTTAGTTGTCCCAAGGGGAAAACTTTAGCGATCTGCTTGGCCTGAGTATCAAAATTGCTACCTCGTGTATAGAATTCAATAACTTCTTCCAATGTCGCCATGCCTCCGTTATGCATATAAGGACCGGTTAACTCGACATTACGTAAAGAAGGAATTTTGAAAGCGCCGTTGACCGCATGAAGCATTTTATGGTTGTCGGGGCTCTCAAGCTCTGCTTTAGCGGTTTCTTCCGTTGGCAGCCAAGCAAAATTAGCGTCGAAACAATTTTCGGTGGATTGTTCCTGAGGTTTAATCCCATCTTCCGGAGTAAACATATTATTTTGTGGAAAAGGGAATGTTCTGTTTACCGCAAAAGCTTCTTGAA
>JBNLEI010000064.1:0-6899 GCA_050304855.1 Methylococcaceae bacterium | reverse complement strand
CGCCGCGTCGTATTACCGGCAAACCACTGAGTATGGCAAATCATTCCTTTTGCGTAATACACTTTTGGGATTCAGCTATATGCTGGCGACCACCATTGTATTCACCGGACTGTCCGGAACGCTCGGCATAGCGACGGCTTGTTTGTTGGCGGTCTCGATGCTGACGACAGCGGTATTAAGCCGCTCACTGTTTTTTGTGTTGGTGATTCCGACCACAATGCCGGGCGCATTTTTTTGGAAAAACGCCGGTTTCGTCGAACATGCAAGGGAGACCGGACTAGCCGATGCACCGCAACACGGTGTTGTTTACGAGAAGCACCACGCCTTTAAAGTGGACGAATTGATCCAGACCATCAAAGAACACTCTTTGTTGGATATGGTCGAGCACGCCAAGGGAATATTGGGGAAGTAAATTGAGCAGTGAATTTACCGGCGATGGGTCGTTTTGATGAAACAACGCATCCGGTTCATCCTAAAGCAGCTTAACAGCGGATTGATTGAAAGAGAAGAGGCGATTCGCCTAGCGCTTCTTTCCGCATTGGCTGGCGAACATTTGTTGTTGATCGGCGAGCCCGGCACGGCGAAAAGTGTGCTGGCCAGAAAGCTTCATCTGGCTTTCAAAGGTGGGGAATATTTCGAGCGTTTGCTGACCAAGTTTTCGGTACCGGAGGAGTTGTTCGGACCATTATCCATCAAGGCTTTGGAAAACGACAGTTACCGGCGTCTGACTGACCGTTATCTTCCTGCTGCCGGTATCGCTTTCATCGACGAAATCTTCAAAGCCAATAGCGCAATTTTGAATGCGTTACTGACTTTGCTCAACGAAAGGGAGTTCGACAATGGCGACGCCCGCGTCAAGGTGCCTTTGATTTCGGTGATTGCCGCCAGCAATGAACTGCCAGATGACGAAGGGTTAGAAGCGTTGTACGACCGTTTTTTATGCCGCTATCGGGTCGAACCGGTCTCTTCGAACAATTTCTCCGCGCTGTTGCAGTTAAGGGATCAACCATCCTATCCTGATGAAAACACTCTGTTTACCCGGCAGGAGACTATAGCAATTCAGCAACAGGCAGTCGAGTTGGCGCTGCCGGACGAGGTCTTGCAATTGCTGATGACTTTACGCGATTTTCTCCGTCAGCGCGGAATGTATGTATCCGATCGGCGGTGGCGGAAAGCGATCAAATTGCTGAAAGTGGCGGCTTTTACCAACGGTCAGGATCAAGTTTCCGTCTGGGATTGTTATTTGTTGCAACACTGCCTATGGCACGAGCCGGAACAGCGTAACGTGATTGCCGAGTGGTATCGCTCGCATGTCGGCATGGCCGGTCACTTGAATCTGCAAAGCCTGGAAAAGCTAGTAAAAACTTGGGAACAGGTTTTAGAGCGGGAACGCATAAGCGAAGTCCAGAAACTCGACAGCCGCAGCCGGCCTTTATTCATCAATCGCCAAGGAGAGGTCACCACGGACGAAATTTCCAGAGTTGTCCGTACCCGCGATGGAGACCCTCTCTATCTGGCCCCCCCGAATCAGGAAGACCGTAGTAACGAAGGCCGGGGATTCAGCAAGACGGAATTACTAAAGCGTTTTTTCGATGACGTTTACCATCAAACCCACATCGGCGGACGTTGGGTTCATATCGATCAGTATGTCGACGATCCGGCTAACCGCTTTGTCGAGGAGTCTATCAATGAGCCGAAAATGGAAGCCAAGCGCCATAGTGGTGCTTTCATCGAAGGTCGTATTAAAGAAACCGGCAATCTGGCCGCGGACATCGCCTTGTTGCAGCGGAATCTCCAACAACAATTGATCGTATCCGAACGGACCATTGGCGATCATCTTTGGTTGTTGCCGGAATTCGCCGAGTTGGCGGCTTCCAGTTTGAAGCATGCTTTACAACAAGCCAACAGTCTTTTGGAGCGACTTCAATCCGTTATGGACGGTTACCAGCAATTGCCGCGGCAATCATGATTTTTCAGGAAATCGAAGACAAATTTTCGATTCTTGATGAAATACCGGAAACACTTTATACAGAACTGGTCACCCATTCCCACGGTGAGTTGATTCCTAGAGTTAAAGCAATACTGCATTGGCGCGCCTGTATGTTGGTCGGTCGGCTACCGGAGGAGATCGAGCTGGACTGGCCGGAAGCACTAATTAAACGGACATTGCTGATGCGGTTGGAAACATTGGATATCGTCCGCTATTGCATCGAACAGGAAACGCTGACGGACAATATTCTGCTGGATATTCTGGAGGGGGTCAGCAGTGCTGAAGATTATTTTGCGTTAAAGCCCGGCGGTTTTGTAGATAAATTGGCGCAGCGCCAGAAAATCAAAGATCAAGACTCGTCCTTTAAGGACGAGGACGGTTTGGCCGATCATGTTGAAAGCCCTAGTTCCGGGGCCGAACAGGCCGATCCGAATGAAACGGAAACCCATTCAAAGGAGGGTTCGGATAGTCATCGGGGAGAACCGGTTGGAGACGGCGTTGCTCAACAAGTGAGGAACGTCGAAACCGATGATACCGGCAGCTCCGTCTCCGACCATGTGGGTTTGAATCGAGCAAATCTGATGCCGGTGCCTTCAGAGTTACTCGGCACCGATACTCAGGCGTTTAGTAGCATGTTGGATGCTGTCGTCTCTCAGCACTTGGAGCAAAATTGGTTGGAATTGGCTCACAGTTGGCATGAATTATCTTCGGTTTACGAGGAACTGGGGGGATTGTTGGGTCGAGGGTGGGATTTAAGTCAGGGAGTGTTGGCGGCCGAGGGCTGGCGCGACATCGTGCGTTACCGAAAGTTACTGAAGCAGCTACCCGAATTAGAGCAACTGATGGCGATATTGGGGCGATTGCGCGATGTCGTCGGCGATGAGAAGTTCAACTCCTTAAACGAGCAAGTATTCAACTCTATCAAGCGACAGGTCGTTGCGGAACAGGATAAGCGAACTCGACGAACGGCGATGGAAACCGGCGGTATCGTACTAAGCGACGATTTGAGTCGTTTATTACCCAGCGAGCTGGCTTTGTTGGGCCATCCCAAATTTAAAATGCTCTGGTATGCGAAGCGTGCGGAAAAGAAACTGTTAACTTATTGCCATTGCGGTTTGATTCCCGACCCGATGCTGCTAGAGCGCGAGACGGACACTGACGGGCTGCCACAACAGCAAGAACGTAGCGGCCGGGCTTTCGGTCCAATCATCATTTGTCTCGATACCTCGGGTTCGATGGAGGGTATTCCTGAAAACATTGCCAAGGCGTTGGTACTGGAAGGGTTGCGCATCGCGTTTAACGAACAGAGGCCTTGTTTTGTCTACAGCTTCGGCGGTCCAGAACAAGTGCTTGAGCACGAGTTGGATTTGACCCGGGGCGGACTGACGCAGTTGTTAAAATTTCTGCAGCAATCTTTTCATGGCGGTACCGATGTTGTTCGACCATTGCTGCTGGCTTTGGAAAAACAGCGAGCGGAAGTGTGGCGGGATGCCGATATTCTATTGATTACGGACGGAAGGTTTCCGCTTCAAAGCGATTTGTTTCATCGCATCGAAAAGCTGAAAAAGCGTCAGGGTTTGCGTTTGCACGGTTTGTTATTGGGAAACTGGAAAAGCCGGGCTATCGAGCGCTTGTGCGATCCTTTACATCGGTATTCGGCATGGAATCGAGAATGATATTAGATCGAATATTTTGAGCTAGATGACGCCCCGCCCAATTGGGTGGGACGTCTTAAGCCTTCGATGCCGGTTATTTCTGAATTTTGTCCGTCAGTCCTTTAACCGCTTTCTTTACCAGCGGCCAGCCTTTTTCCAGCCATTCACGCCAGAGAAATGCAGTCGAACTGCGGGTGAAACACCATAGTCTGTTCAGAAAACCGCCGGCGCTGTTGCAACCGATACGGATCAGCCAGGGTTCGACATAACTGCTCCAAGGAGGATAGCGTTCTCCCTTCGCATTCAAAAAAACGATTTCGAAAGCCCACATTTCCAAAATCGAAACCAGCCACATGAAGGCAAAAGCTAATGCCATGCCGGCGCCAGCTAGGATAACCAAAATGGCGAACATCGGATGTAGTTTGGTCAGCCACCAGGAGAGAATGTCGACCAATAGAAAAATATAAGGCATGCCGATGGCGACACATTTATATCTGACGGTACTGGTTTCGGAAAAACTGAAAATCAGTCCTACAAACATGAAGATAAAGCTGATGCCGAACAAGTGAATGTGCGAAACTCGGGTCAACGAGGAGAAAGTGGCTCCTTCGTCCTGTTCAGTCAACGCTTCAAGAGTTTCGAATTTGGTCAAATCGGGAATGCCGGCAGCATTTTCGTTATGACACATGACGCAACGGTCAGCGATGATTTTCTCGACTCCGGAGGAACCGTAATCGGATTTTTCTGCACCGTCCCGGATCCACTGCATAATAACGAAGCGCTCGTGCTCGGAGGCGTTGTCTTTCATTGATCCGTTCAGTTTGGTTTCCAGCACGGTTCCGGAACGGTTGCCGTAATAGCTGTAAACAATGTCGTCGATCGATAGGCCGAATTTGCCGTCCGCCATACCGTGAGTGAACAGAATCTGGATTAAGGCGAACAAGTACCCGACCGCAACGGTCGTGAGATAGCCGGTGAACAGGACTTTAACCGGGGTGTCCAGTTGTCTTAGGGATGAAAATTCGCGTGCCATAGCTTAAGTTGGGTTAAGTTGGAAAAAAGAATCGCGTGATTTGCCGATTTACCTGTAAAGGGTGGTCGGCGCCTCGGTTGTTTTGTATTAATAAGCAAATATCCAGCCACGTAGGCTGTTTGTTGGTGATATTAAAGATAGCTGTTTATCTTGGTAAATTCTAACTATTGTCAATTATCGTAGATAAATTTCTGTTTCGGAATCAGTAACCTGTGCAAATACTTCAGTGGATTCAGTTCCAGATGACATTGCCCCTGCCCACGACGATTCATTGGTGTACGGCAGGATAAGTTTTTTAAACGTTGTTTCGCTAACAAAACGGTTTTTCGTTGTGGAAACCTCTGACGATTGATCGACTAACTGCGATAGTTGACAGTCATTGCAGGCGCTCAAAACGGTTTAATTGCGATAAAGTTTAACGTGGCATGAGTGTATCGATAAGTACTAATCATTGAATTGATTGTTTCCCGATTGGAATTAAATCCATTTTGGTGCTTTGTTTCATAGGGTGGCATGTTTAGTGCTTGATTCGGCGATTGTTTAAGTGATGTTTTTTACCGATACCTATGCACCAGATTAACCCTATATTTCCTTTTTTTCAGCCCATCGTTAGTGTAGCCAACGGCAGAATCGTTGGTTACGAGGCATTGGCGCGGACTTATAATGAAAATGGCCACATAATTTCGGCCGGAAAAGTTTTTTCGGACAATGAATTACCGACGGATCAACTTCGGGAAATTGATAGGCAAGTCCGCTGGGAGGCCCTGGAAAAATTTTCCTTATTGCGTGATCCTTGTTATCTGTCATTGAATATTTCTGCCGCCTGGATCGATTATGTAACGGATATCCGGGACATACCTACTCTGAAAATGCTCGAACGCCTTAATATTGACCGGAGTCGAGTCATTATCGAAATCACAGAAGCCAAGGCGGATGTCGATAAACTCAAAGAAGTAGTTAAGATGTATCGCCGAGGAGGATTGCGTGTGGCGGTCGACGATTTCGGGGCCGGTTTTTCCCAGCTGGAGCGGGTGATGGCAATCAACCCCGACGTCATTAAAATCGATATGCGCTTGTTCAAAATGGCTGCCAAAGGAGGGGTTGCCAGGGATGTCGTGCATTTACTGACACGCTTCGGCAAACGTTTGGGTAGCCAGATCGTTTGCGAAGGAGTGGAAACGGATGGTGAATTTATGTTCGGATTGAATAGCGGAGCGCAGTTTATGCAAGGATTTTTGTTTGCCGGTGCCGAGGCGGAATTCAAACAAAGAGATCAATTCGAATTACATATCGCTTCGTTAAGAAAAAAGTTTTTTCACAAGAAGTTGCCCGAAGAGCGTCAAAAAATTGAAAAAACCAATATCATCAAGGATCTGTTATACAAGTTGAAAGACGTGCTTCAGCAGGATTTTAATTTAAATACCCTGGTAACCTGGGATTTTGAACGTTACGGGGTCCTCAGATTCTATTTGTGCAATAATCAGGGAGAGCAAATCTCGCCGGACTTTAACTTTAGCCAAGGAAAATGGTTCAACGACCCCAAAAAAATCGGTTATAACTGGTCCTGGCGGCCCTATTTTTATCAGATTCTTGCTTTGGAGCAATGCGGCGACTGCGACCGGGTTGTTACCTCAGGCCTTTATAAAGACTTCGATACCGGATTGTTATGTAAAACCCTTTCGTTGTATTTGGATAGTGAGAGGATTCTAATGGTTGATGTGATAGCCGATTGGGACTAAAAAGCGGCAGGTCGTAATGGATTCCAAAGAGGGCTACAGAGGTGATCATAAAACGTTGAGTTTTTACGGGGTTGCGAAGCGCAAATTCGCTTCCGTGTTGCTGCCGATTGTTTTTTTTGTATTGTTCGACTGTATTGCTTTGGCGTTGAACTTCTGGATCAGCTATCGCCTAGCCGATAATGCGGTGGCTATTAATCTCTCCGGTCGGCAGCGGATGCTCTCGCAGCGAATGACCAAAGCGCTATTCAGTATTTTGCCGGGTGAAGGCGAAGCAAACGAACGAAGCCGACTGGCAATTGCGGAATTCAAAGACGCTGTAACATTGTTTGATAAAACCCTGGTTAGTTTTTGGCTAGGGGGAGAAACGTTAGGCGGCGATCACGGGCCGATTCAGCTTGCGCCAATCGAGGCGGAACATTCACGAAGCTATGTGGCACAGGGCATACAGGTGTGGTCGCGGGTGCGGCAGCATTTAATGCCCT
>JBNLEI010000063.1:0-3061 GCA_050304855.1 Methylococcaceae bacterium | reverse complement strand
CCATAAGCTTGAACACTGCACGGGACCGATATCCCATCGCCTGAGCTTTTTTGACATATTCGTCCTGAAAATGTTCCTGCATCCACTGATTGCTACTTTTACTTCGCGCCATAATTTTTTGTAGTGTAAAATTGCCGGATTTTATTGACTAAGGAAACAGAGTGAATCCTGCGGATAAAAACAAACTGAAGGCCCGAGCGCATAAATTAAAACCGGTTATCATCGTCGGCCAAGCCGGCCTCAGTGAGGCTGTATTGAAAGAAATAGAACTGACGCTCGAAGCACACGAACTGATCAAAATAAAAATCCGCGCCGAAAGAGAAGAACGGGCTCAAATCCGCGATCAAATCTGCCTATCAACGGGCGCCGAGCTGATTCAGTCGATCGGTCAAATTGCCGTCATTTACAGAAAAAACCCGAAAAAATAAAAAAGGGGCGCCGAATGCCCCTTTTTCGGCCGATTCCATAATCTTCAAATATATTGTATTGACAATATTTCGTATTCAATCTCTCCGCCAGGCGCCTTGACGGTCACGACATCTTCCACTTCTTTACCGATTAACGCCCTGGCTATCGGCGACCCTACGGAGATTCTCCCTTGTTTGATATCGGCTTCATCCTCACCGACGATCTGATAGGTCACGACTTTTCCGCTTTCAAGTTCTTCAATTTCAACTGTGGCACCGAAAATCACTTTACCGCCGGCATCCATTTTTGTCACATCGATAATGTTGGCATTTGACAACTTGGCTTCAATCTCTGCAATCCGCCCTTCCGCAAAGCTTTGCTGTTCGCGCGCAGCATGATATTCGGCATTCTCTTTTAAATCGCCATGTTCACGGGCTTCAGCAATTGCCGCAATGATTCTGGGCCGAACCACGGTTTTCAGCTCTTCCAATTCCTTTCGCAATTTATTGGCGCCCGTTACAGTCAGAGGCACTTTATTCATCGGTTACTCCAGTTTTTTACTTCGTTCTTTCAAAATGACCATCAAGTCTAAAAAGTGTTATGCAAATCCTGCAAACAATTAACATCGCCAGCACTTAACTCACCCAATGCATAACAGGCGGCTTTAGCACCCGCCATAGTCGTGTAGTAAGTCACGCGATGCTGCAAAGCCTCTCTTCTCATGGTAAATGAGTCGGTAATCGACTTGATGCCTTCGGTGGTGTTCACAATCAATTGAATTTGGTCGTTCTTAATCATATCGACGGTATTCGGACGCCCTTCATTGACCTTATAGACTTCTTCACAAGGAATACCAGCGTCTTTCAAGACCCTGGCCGTACCTTTGGTAGCCACAATCTGATAATTTTTCTCAATCAGCATTTGCGCCAATTCAGCCAATTTGGGTTTATCGGTGTCACGAATGCTCATCAGAACCTTACCGCTGTGACTCAAATCGACACCGGCGGCGCGTTGCGACTTAGCGAAAGCTTCACCGAAGGTCTTGCCGACACCCATCACTTCACCGGTCGATTTCATTTCAGGCCCCAACAACGGGTCGACGCCAGGAAATTTTACGAACGGGAATACCGCCTCTTTGACCGAGTAATAGTCGGGAATCCGTTCTTCGGTAATCCCCTGCTGCTTCAATGTCTTTCCGACCATACAGCGGGCTGCGATCTTAGCCAGAGCATAACCGGTTGCATTGGATACAAACGGTGCCGTCAGCGAAGCTCTGGGATTGACTTCCAACACATAGATAGTGTCCCCCTGAATCGCAAACTGCGTATTCATCAAACCGCAAACTCCCAAGGCTTCAGCCATTTTCGCTACCGGTTCGCGGAATTGATCCTGAATTTCAGACGCTAGGCCATAAGGCGGTATGGAACAGGCCGAATCGCCGGAATGAACGCCCGCCTGTTCGATATGCTCCATTAATCCTCCGATTAACACAGTTTCACCGTCATAGATGGCATCAACGTCCATTTCAACCGCATCATCCAGAAAACGGTCGAGCAAAACCGGAGAATCGTTCGATACGCTAACCGCCTCTTTCATATAGCGGCGTAAACCTTCTTCGTTAATGACAATTTCCATTGCCCGACCGCCTAACACATAGGACGGACGCACGACCAGCGGGTAACCCAGCTCTTTAGCCGAATTGACCGCCTGTTCGACTGAACGAGCCGTCGCATTAGGCGGCTGCTTCAATTCCAAGCGTTCCAGCAATTTCTGGAAACGTTCGCGATCTTCTGCTAAATCGATAGAATCGGGCGATGTTCCGATAATAGGAGCACCTGCCGCCTCCAACGCCCGAGCCAACTTCAAAGGCGTTTGGCCGCCGTACTGTACGATAACACCTTTAGGTTTTTCAAGCTCGATGATTTCCAAAACGTCTTCCAAAGTCAACGGCTCGAAATATAAACGGTCGGAGGTATCAAAATCGGTTGAAACGGTTTCCGGATTACAGTTAACCATAATCGTTTCGTAACCGTCTTCGCGTAACGCCAATGCCGCGTGAACGCAGCAATAGTCAAACTCTATACCTTGCCCTATGCGATTCGGACCGCCCCCCAGAATAACGATCTTATCCCGACCGCTTACTTGCGCCTCGCACTCTTCTTCATAGGTCGAGTACAAATACGCGGTATCCGAGGCAAATTCAGCGGCACAGGAATCGATGCGTTTATAAACCGGCCGTATATTCTGCTTATGGCGAACATTTCGTACTTCTGATTCCTTGGTATCTAACAATTTGGCCAGACGCGCATCTGAAAATCCTTTGCGTTTAAGACGAAACAACTCGCCGTCTGCAAGCGTCGCCAACGTCTTAGTAGCCAACGTTTTTTCAGTCAATACCAAGTCTTCAATTTGAGCTAAAAACCAGGGGTCAATTTTGCAAGCCTCATGCACCTCGGCAAAACTCATACCACTCCGGAATGCGTCGGCCAAATACCAAAGTCTGTGCGGCCCGGGATGACGCAATTCACGTTGAATCGTGTCCTGAATATTTTCCTCTTCCAAGTCGGCAATTTCATCCAAACCGTCGACACCGATCTCAAGTCCCCGTAATGCCTTTTGTAGCGACTCTTGAAAAGTACGTCCAATCGCCATA
>JBNLEI010000062.1:0-1569 GCA_050304855.1 Methylococcaceae bacterium | reverse complement strand
GAATCTAAAAATAGACAATCGCATTGCTCCCAGGCTTTCGGGGTTTTAAAAGGCGATTCAATTTGGGGTATTTGGCCTTGATTGATGAGATGCGCGTATTGGATGATCAACGACTGTTGGGCCTGCCGAAACACTTGCGTGAGGCGAAAACAAGGTATTGCACCGGAACGGATGATATCTTGCAATACATTTCCGGCCCCAACCGAGGGTAATTGATCGGGATCGCCGATGAATAAGACTTGCGCGGATTCGGGCAAGGCCTTTAACAAAGAAGCCGTCAAACTGATATCCAGCATCGAACATTCATCGACGATTAAAAAGTCGGTGTGTAATGGATTAGCCTCGTTCATCTGGAATTCGCCCTGTTTCCATTCCAGCAAACGATGAATGGTTTTGGCTTCACGGCCAATGACTTCGCTCATACGCTGCGCCGCGCGGCCGGTTGGAGCGCAAAGACACACTGATTTTTTCATGGCTTCCAATAGCCTGACAATCAGCAAGGTGGTAGTGGTCTTGCCACAACCGGGGCCGCCGGTTAATATAGAAAACTGTTGTTGCACAATGCCAGAAACGGCCCGTTTTTGCTCCTCACTTAAAGTAAGCGAATGCTTACGGCAGTAACGCTCGACCCAGCCTGCAATGCGCTCCGGCTCGCTGACAACGGGCATTTTTAACCGGGATAGACAGTTTGCAACCGTGAGTTCATCGTAATACAGGGTTTTGGAGTAATAGGCCGTGGTTTCCTTCTCATCCTGAGTGATTTGTCGGGTACACAACAACCCGGTTTGTTCCATCTCATCCAGATAACCCTGCAGTCGTTCGTGTAAGGCAATGTCAATCAAATCCACGATGCCTTTATGAATTTGTTCGGTGGTCAAATAACAATGCCCGTTTTCACGGCTGGCGGCTAACACGTGTTTAATGGCCGCCAGTAAACGCGGCTTGGATTCCAGGCCTAAACCGATACTGAGTGCGACTTTATCGGCGGAGAAAAAGCCAATTCCATAAAAATCATTGGCTAAGCGATAAGGATCTTCGGTCACGAGTGATATGGCCTGATCGCCATATTCTTTATAAATTTTAACGGCAAACAGCGTACTGATGCCGTGTCCTTGCAAAAACATCATGACTTCCCGAATCGCCCGATGCTCGGTCCAGGCCTGCTCGATCATGTGTAATTTCTTTTGGGCAATTCCTGGGACTTCGGTTAAACGGTGAATCTCGTGTTCAAATATTGTTAAGGTCTCTTGATGGAAATGCTTGACGATTTTCTTGGCGGTTTGAGGACCGACGCCTTTGATCAATCCGGATCCCAGATATTTTTCCAACGAGGCGGTCGTTGCGGGCTTTTTTTCGATGGCTTCGGTGGCTTTAAATTGTCGTCCGTATTTCGGATCGAGTGTCCAAGCCCCTCGAAACTCCATGGTCGCACCGGCAAAGACTTTGGTTTGATGCACGGTGACCGTTTCTTGTTGTTGAGGCGCATTAAAGGGTTGTACCCTGAGCACCGACCAGCCGGTCGCTGGATTATGATAGGTCACTCGGCTGACAATTCCGGTTAAGGTTTCG
>JBNLEI010000061.1:0-14686 GCA_050304855.1 Methylococcaceae bacterium | reverse complement strand
CACCACCAAACAGGTCGGAAAGGGAACCGGCCAAGGGTTAAGTTTAGGCCATAAAACTATCGTGGAAAGACATCATGGACAATTCTATTTTGAATCGACCGAAAACGTCGGTACCACTTTTTTTATTAAACTGCCGTTAACTTTGACTGAGCGCTAATATTAATTTAATGGTTATGCGAAATATCTTATTTGTCGATGACGATGAAAATATCATCGACGGTTACAAGCGGATACTCAGACGCCAGCGCGATAGATGGAAATTACATTTCGTGAGCACAGGAGAAGAAGCGTTGGAATTAATGGCGCAAGTTCGTATCGATTTGATTGTAACCGATATGATGATGCAAGGAATGCGCGGCGACGAACTATTAAAGCAGGTGACAGAACGCTATCCCGCTACCGTGCGTATTATAATGAGTGGCCATGTCGATGAAACGGCATTAAAAAACGCACTTTCGGTCTCGCATCAGTATCTGACCAAACCTTGCAGTCCTGAATTGTTTAAGGAATTGATTGCCCAAGTTTTTAAGATCCAGGAATGCTTGCAACATCCTGAAATGATAGACAGCATAGGCGACATTAACCAGTTGCCCAGTTTGCCGGCAATTTATCATGAACTGCAAAAGGAAATCAGCGACGAAAACAGCACAGCACAAAGCATCGCCGATATCTTTGCTCGCGACATGGTGCTATCGGCAAAATTGCTGCAGTTGGTGAACTCACCCTATTTCGGATTTAATCGAAGAATTTCCAATCTCAATGAAGCGGTCAACCTGATCGGTATCAAAAAACTGAGTCATTTGGTATTGAGTACATTCGTCACAGAGTCATTTAAAGTCGAGGATAGCAAGTTTTTCAGCTACTTGAATTATGTATCGCAGGATTCCTTGCGTACCGGTGAGTTGGCCAGAATGATCGCATTAGCGGAAAACCAGCCAGAAGACAGGCCTGATCAGGCTTATTTGGGTGGACTGTTGCACAATATGGGATTGCTTATCTTTATGTCAAAAATGCCCGATAAATTCAAGCTGCTACTGAATCGACTCAAGCATTCCGGCGAAGATGTGGCCCGAGTTGAAAATGAGGTCTTCGGTTTTACCCGTTCAGAAGCGGGGGCTTATGTCTTGGGATTATGGAAAATTCCACCGCGGGTGACCGAGTCGATTATGTTGCAGAATAGCCCGAATGCAACCGATTATGACAACATAAATGCTTTGACCGCCGTTCATGCCGCTTCGGCTTTGCTGAGAACAAAGTTGCCGATCAACGAAGAATGCGGTCGGTTGTTTGATATCGTTTTGGATGAAGATTATCTCCAACGAATAGGCAAGTTGGACCGTTTGACGCATTGGGAAAAATTGGCGGATAAGGTGGTGCAAACATTTGCTAATCCTTAAGCCTCACCATTTGTTGATTCATGCTAATTCTACGGTAACCTGATGATCGCTAACCTTGAAGAGAAAAATCGAAAAGTACTGTGCGTGGATGATGAACAAAACGTTCTTCATTCGCTTAAGCGGACATTGGGACGACATTTTCAGCTAGATACCGCGTTAAACGGCGAAGAAGCATTACAAAAATTGCAAATCGGCGGTCCTTATGCAGTTGTGATGACCGATTACAATATGCCCGGGATGAATGGCATCCAACTGTTGCAACGTGCGCAAACGGTGGCTCCGGACACGGTATTGATTATGCTGACTGGGAATGCCGAGCGGCAAGTTGCAGTGCAGACGGTTAACGAAACCGAAGTTTTCCGTTTTTTGGCGAAACCTTGTGCAGCCGATGAGCTACGTAAATCCCTGAACGATGCGGTTGAACATTTTCATTTGATCGAGTCCAAAAAACGGCTTACCGCCGCATTGGCCGAAGCGAACGCTCAACTCACCACACAATATCAGGAGTTGGCCCATGAACTGGAATTGGCGAAAAGCATATTGGGTAATATCAATGCACGGAATAATAGCCATTTTCCGGGGGTAAACTCTCAACTTCTGCCGGTCGAGAAAGTGGGTGGAGACCTGATTTTGTCTTCAGTGAACGATTCCGGGATCCTTTATGCGATTTTAGGAGACATGACCGGGCACGGATTGTCTGCCGCTTTAGGCGCATTGTTAGTTGCCGAAGCCTTCGAAAACTTGAGCGCCGACAATTGTTCTTTGGATGTTATGGTACGGGGGATCAATGAAAAACTATGTCAGACATTACCGCCCGGATTATTTTGCGCCGCGGTTCTAGTCAGAGTCGATATTCAGGGTAGGTCGTTGTCGATTTGGCACGGGGGGTTGCCGGATGCGTATTTGTTGGACCGATATGGCCAGCCGGTAGAAATTATCAAGTCCTCGAATTTGCCACTTGGGATACGGGAGGGTTTGGAATGGCCGAGTTCAATCTCGCATTATTCGATCGAAGATATTGATGCCTTGTTCGTTTGTAGTGATGGCGTGACCGAGCAAACCGACGCCAACCGACAAATGTTTGGCGAAGGTCGAGTGCTGACGGCGCTGCAACAAACGCCAGATAGCCGAAATAAGATCGACTATTTGCTGGAAAATCTCAGCCGTTTTCGTGCCGATGCACCGCAATCGGACGACCTTTCGCTTTTTGAACTCGATTTTTCGGCCATAATGAAAGCAATCGATCAAGTTGTAGTAACGGGGTAGGATTTTCATGGGTCAGCAAACTATCAGCCGGAAAATTCTTTGCGTTGACGATGAGTCCCGGTTGCTGGAAGCCATCCAACGCCAGTTAAGGAAAGAGTTTAGCGTTTCCATTGCCGAAAGCGCCGATGCCGGTCTGAAAATACTGAATGAAGAAGGTCCGTTTGCTCTCGTGATTTCTGATTACAATATGCCTGTTGTCGACGGCGTTGAATTCCTAAAGCTGGTCCATGAACGCTACCCGGCAACGGTTTTAGTGATGTTGACCGGCAGGGCTGAATTGGATGTTGCTGTGCGTGCTTTGCATAAAGGTCATATTTCCCGTTTTCTAAGTAAACCCTGTCCCCGCGATTTATTGGTTCAGACAATTAAAGATTGTCTTGAACAATACCGCTTGATTATGTCCGAACAGCAGCTCAAGCATGAGCTGGAGCTGAGCAATCAACGGCTTAATGAATTGAACCAACATTTGGAGGAACTGGTTAGTCTTCGTACGCAGGCATTGGCGACGCAATACCGTTATGCCCGTTCATTAACTCAGATGGAATCGTCCGCGCAGGTTGCCGATGCGTTTCTCGATGCCGTCAAGGAAATCGCACAGCACGATAGGTTGGCACTTTTTCTAAAAGAAAATCTCGGTAGCGGAGAATTCTTACCGCATGCGTATGGAGGCGCCGAGGCGTTGCCCTCGATAACCGTCGTCGACCAACGGCAAGGGGTCATTGAGGCGGTAATTCGGGATAAACAAGCTTTTGTCGTTCTCAATCCTCAACAATTAAGCGAGTCCGATAGAAAATTTTTCTTCGGGTTGCCCTCAGTGTGTATTCCACTGGAAACGGAGAAAAAAATCATCGGTTTGTTAACTATCGGTAAAGTTGCCGAGGAGGCGTGCGACGAGACCCTGATCGATTCCGTTAAATCGTTGGCGAATGCGACCGCTCCAGCGTTAACAAGCCATTGGCACTTGGAAGCGCGCAATGAGGCGCAGGATGCCATTATCACGGCTTTGGCCAAATTATCGGAGTACAAAGATACCGAGACCGGAGCTCACTTGTTGAGGCTGAAAAAATACTGCGGTCTGATTTGTCGGCTGCTTTCGGTTACCGAGAAATACAGGCATATCGTGACCCCCTTGTTTACCGAAGATTTGGTCAGGTCTTCGCCGTTGCATGACATCGGCAAGGTTGGGATTCCTGATGCGATCTTGAAAAAACCTGGGAAATTAACCGAAGAAGAATTCGAAGTTATGAAAACTCATGCATCGATAGGCGGTGATACGTTGCGGTCAGTTTATGAGCGCTATAAGTCTCAAACGTTTATAAAAAGCGGGATGGAGGTTGCTTATTGTCACCATGAAAAGTGGGATGGAAGCGGTTACCCCAATGGTTTAAAAGCCGAACAAATTCCTCTTACGGCCCGAATTCTGACCTTGGCGGATGTCTACGATGCGTTAACGATGCGCCGGGTATATAAACCGCCTTTCTCAAGAGAAAAAACCAAGGAAATCATTCTTTCCGGAAGCGCCAACCACTTCGATCCCTTTCTGGTTGAGCTTTTTATCGCCAACGAGCCATTGTTTAACGAGATAGCCGAAAATATGGCTGATAATATTTAATGGCGTGATGAATGGAACAACGTAAATACTTCGTTCAAGCTTTATTGACGGTAATCCTGACGTTACAAACTCGAAAGCTTTGCTGAAAGCCAAGCTAAGTCCAGCACGTTTATGGCTTTAGCTGTTATTAGTCGTCATGCCTGTCATAGGCCATTTTTTCTTTTAATCGTTGGTAATAACCGTGACGATAATCGTCCAGTAATTGACTGGTTTTGAGTTGATCGATTCCGCTATCCAATAAAGCTTGCTCTCCCAAACGCAGGCTTGCCTCCAGTGTTTCCGAAACCACGCTGTTGGCGCCGTTCGCCAGTAACTGCTGGCAATGGCTTAGGCTCCGGGCTCGTGCATGGATCGGTAACGACGGGTAATGCTGACGTACCATCGCCACCAGTCGTTCGGCATGTTCGGCGTTATCCAACGATACGATCAGCATGCTGGCTTGGTCTGCGCCGGCGGCTTTTAAAACTTTGAGTTTGCTGGCATCGCCGAAGTAAACCGGAAAACCGTTTAGCCGACCTTCGGTAACCAGTTCCTGATTATAATCCAGAGCTACAAAGTGCAATTGGGCGTTTTGCAACAAAGAAGCAATGCGCTTGCTGACGCGTCCGAATCCGGCAAGGATAATATGGTTACGTTCATCCTTAGTCATGGATTCCAATGTCTGATCATGTTGTTTTTTACTGTCCAAGTAACGAGTCAGTTTGTCCCCCAGTTTGACCAGAAACGGGGTGGCAATCATGCTCAAACTGATCACCAGAGTGAGGAGTTGTACACGGGATTCGATCAGTACTCCTGATATCAGGGCGAAACCGAACAGGACAAAACCGAATTCGCCCGACTGCGATAACAGTAAGGCGGCTTTCAGGCTGACATTGTTGCTTAAATGACTAATTCGGCAAAGCGACCAAACTACAGCCGTTTTGATTATCAGCAACAGGATCACCAGACCGATGAGGAGGGCGTAGTTTTCTATGAGCAGACCGAGTTCGATACTCATGCCGACTGACATAAAAAAAAGTCCGAGCAATATACCGCGGAACGGTTGAATATCGGCTTCGATCTGATGGCGGTAATGCGATTCGGCAAGCATTAGACCGGCAAGAAAGGCGCCGAGCGCCATTGATAACCCGGCGACTTCCATCAGTTTCGCCACCCCAAGAACCAGCAATACGGCAGCTGCGATGAAGACTTCGGAGTTACGGCTGGCAGCTATCTTGTCCAGACAGGGGTTTAGCAAATAACGGCCGATAATGATGACCAGAGAAATGGCCAGGATGGCGTTGATCGACGCTCTTCCTATACTGTCGGCAAGTTCGGCGCCTCCAGCCAGTAGAGAAACCATCGTTAACAATGGAACGACCGCTAAATCCTGCATCAGTAAAATGGAAAAAGCGGTGCGACCGGTGCTATGGATAAGTTCCCCTCGCTCAGATAGGATCTGCAGGCCGAACGCGGTTGATGACAAAGCCAGTCCCATTCCGACGATGAACGATGAGCGCAAAGGTAATTCGAACAATAGGCAAATGAGGGTCAGAATACCGCCGGTTATTAAGATTTGAGCCATTCCCAGACCGAATACCCAGCGCCGCATCATCCAAAGGCGTACCGGTTTAATGTCGATTCCGATTAAAAACAACAAAAACACCACGCCGAATTCCGCTAGTTGTCGGATTGCCTCAAGGTTGTCGATGATCGCCAGCCCGTAGGGTCCGAGTACGATTCCGGCTGTGAGATAACCGAGTATCGAGTTTAAGCCGATGCGGTGAAAAAGGGGCACAGCGATGACCGCAGCCGATAGCAGTGCGATTAGGTCGATAAAGATTTGGCTGTCAGTATGCATAGCTGTTCAATTTGTTGCGCTAAAATGCCCATGGAAATTCATGGGCATCAAAAAGATTCGGCTATTTGCCTGACGTCAGCCTTACGTTAGTCGACCCTGAGGATCGAGGCACTAAAGAGAATTCAGTTTTGTCGCAATCAGGTGATTACGTCAGGCGCCGTTCTGCCGGTACGCTTTTTCACTTCGCATAACTGCTCGGCGATATCGACCAGGTCGGTGAGCGCTTCCTGTGCATCTTGATCATGTTTGGCTGCATCAGGCTCGTATTTTTCTAAATAGATTCTCAAGGTCGCGCCGACCGTACCCGTGCCGGACAACCTGAATACGATACGGGAACCGTTAGTGAAACCGATGCGGATACCCTGGTTATGGCTAACACTATGATCAACCGGGTCGGTATAACTGAATTCATCGGCATACTGAACCGTATACTCGCCGAACGATTTTTGCGGTAACTCGGCGAGCTGACTACGGAGATGGTCGAAAATAGTGTTGGCAATAGCCGAATCCACTGCTTCGTAGTCATGGCGGCAGTAAATGTCGCGCCCATATTTTTGCCAGTGTTCCTGAACGATGTCGGTAACCGCCTCGCGTTTACGGGCGATTAGGTTCAGCCAGAATAATACGGCCCATAGCCCGTCTTTTTCGCGAACATGGTTGGAACCGGTACCGAAACTTTCTTCTCCGCATATAGTGATCTGGCCGTCATCCAGCAAATTACCGAAATATTTCCAGCCGGTTGGAGTTTCAAAACAGGGTAAACCTTCAGCTTTGGCGACACGGTCTACCGCTTGGCTGGTCGGCATGGAGCGGGCGACGCCACTGATGCCTTTTCGGTAAGCCGGAATCAGGTGAGCGTTGGCGGCCATAATCGCCAGACTGTCGCTCGGGGTGACAAAAATATTGGCGCCCATAATCATATTGCGATCGCCGTCGCCATCAGAAGCCGCACCGAAATTTGGCGCTTGTTCGGAAAACATGATTCGAGTCAGTTCTTTGGCATGCGCCATGTTGGGGTCAGGGTGGCCTCCGCCGAAATCCTCCAGCGGGGTGGCGTTGAAGACCGAACCCGCTTCCGCGCCCAGGATATTTTCCAGTATATGTTTTGCATAGGGGCCGGTAATGGCGTGCATGGCGTCGAAACGCAAGGTCAGATAGCCTGAGCCGATGCTTTGTTTCAGTAAATCGAAATCGAAAATTTGCGCCATCAATTCGGCATAATCAGCAACGGGGTCTATGATAGTGATAGTCAATCCGTCAAATTGCTGTTGTCCGATGGAATCGAGGTCAACATCATCTATGTGTGCGATGCGATATTCGCCGATGGTTTTGGTGTTTTCAAACAAGGCGTCGGTAAATTTTTCCGGTGCCGGGCCGCCGTTGCTAACGTTATATTTGATGCCGAAATCCTCACTGGGGCCGCCCGGATTATGACTGGCCGACAATACAATTCCGCCGAAAGCTTGATATTTACGGATAACATTGGACGCCGCCGGGGTTGAAAGCAAGCCCCCCTGGCCTATAATCAATTCGCCGAAGCCGTTGGCAGCAGCGATTTTGATAATGGTTTGAATAGCTTGGCGGTTAAAATAGCGGCCGTCACCCCCTAAAACAAGGGTTTTTCCTTGGATGTCGTCCAGCGAGTTGAAAATGGATTGAACGAAATTTTCCAGGTAATTTCTTTGCTGGAAAACGGTGACTTTTTTTCTGAGGCCGGATGTGCCTGGTTTTTGGTCATCATAGGGGGTTGTATCGACGGTTTCTATTTGCATGCTCAATCCTAAATGCGACAATTAACGTAACAGTTAAAGTACACCAAAATTTTATTAATTTGTAGATTTTTTATGTTGAGAAAAGGATTGTTGGCGGCGGTTGTTCTGAGTTTGTGGCTGCCGGTTATAGGTGATGCAGAAGAAGGTGTTTGGATTTTAATCGATACTCAAAAACTGCAACTGTCGGTAAAACGCGGAAAAAAAACGTTAATGGTCTTGGATAATATCGCCATCGGTCGTAACGGGGCGGGGTTCAAGACTCATGTGGGAGACGATGTGACGCCGATCGGACAGTACCGAATAGCTTGGATTAACAGAAAAAGTCCCTATTACCGTTTTTTCGGTTTTGATTATCCGACCAAAACCACGGCAGAGGAAGGTCTAGCTTGGGGATTGATTGATCGCACCGCCTACCGCCGGATTATCGATGCGCATGATGCCGGAAAAGTGCCGCCTCAAGATACGACATTAGGTGGGCAGATCGGTATCCATGGATTGGGTAAAGCGGACGAGCAGATTCATCAATTGATGAATTGGACTCACGGTTGCATTGCGTTGACCAATGAACAGATAGACCGGCTGACGCCGTATATCGTGAAAGGAACTCGGGTTAACGTAAAATAATGCTGGAATCTGTATGCAAAACAAGGCAGAATTATGCTGATGTTATATGTTTGATATAACTCCAATTGAACAACATAAGGAAGATAAAATGATGAAAGCCGTTAAATTAGTTGCGATCCTTGCAGTGGCAGGACTGATGACTGGTTGTGCCAGCACTTCAGATATTGACAACCTGCAATCACAAATCGATACCCTGAAATCTCAAATCTCTTCCGCATCTTCTGATGCGGCAAGCGCACAGGCAGCGGCTGCGGAAGCAGCGGCAAAGGCCGCGGCAGCCGAAGCGGCGGCCAATCGTGCTGCTCAATACGCTCAGGATACAAACAGTAAACTGGATCGTATGTTCAAAAAATCCATGATGAAATAAGCCGCAGGCTTATTCAGTTAGACAAGCCCGCTGGCTATTTTGGCAGCGGGCTTTTTTATGGATCGAAATCGATATTATCGAATACAATCGGTCGTTCGAAAATGGCTACGGGAATGCCGTCACTTTGTTCCAACGCATGCTTGAGTTTGGCGCCGTTAATGACGGGAATTTTGCCGTTATTGGCCTGCTCGATCAGATTCAGAGCAGTATCTAACCGGCTTTCATATGCCTCAGGAGATTCTTCCAAATCCGGATGAACTTCAATATATAAGGTGTCGCCCGACCAGCCGACCTTGATCGGTTGGTTGACGATGTAGACGGCGATTCCCACCTTTATTTCAGGGTAAAGTTTCTCAATGTCTTCCGGGTACATACGGATACAACCATGGCTCACCCGCATACCGACGCCGTAGGGTTTATTGGTACTGTGAATCAGATAACCGGGTATGCCCAGACGCATGGCGAAAAGGCCCAGCGGGTTATCGGGACCGGCCGGATACACGTCCGGTAAAATATCGCCTTCGGCGGCATGTTCCTCTTTAATGGATTGTGGTGGAATCCATACCGGCCTTTCTGTTTTTGCACTGATGTAGGTTTTTCCTAACGGAGTATTCCAGTCGACACGGCCGATGCTGATGGGATGAGTTGTTACCGTCGCGGGTTGGTTTTTAGTCGCTTTGCGAAAATAATATAACCGATACTCCGGTAAGTTCAGCACCAAACCTTCATGGGGTGTATTAGGCAATAGGCGGCTGGTGGGGATTCTGACTTTGGTGCCTGCTCCGGGCAGCCAGCGATCAACAGTCGGATTAGCCAGAATGATTTCGTTTTGGCCGATATCGTAGTCTCTGGCAACATCCAACAGCGTATCTTCCTGTTTCGCGGTAGCGTAGGTGACTTCATGGGGGTAATCGCCGATCAGACTGTCTCTTGGACGTTCTGGCATCGGTAAAGTGACTGCATTGGCCGGGCAAGGAGCAATCCACAACATACTTAAGAACAGCATGCTGCTGAAAACAGTTTGATGTTTATGCTTCATACTCCAGTGATGGTCCGTTAAACAGTGAGTTCGCCGCCGAATAATTCCAGGAGACGCGGTAAGAAGTTGGCTAGTTCCATCGTCATGATAGAAAAATCCGCATCGAACTTTTCGATTTCGGTGTCGGCATCGATATCAGCAACCTGATCCTGAATCAAATCAAGAAATTTTAGCCGTTTCACGGCTAGGTTTTCATCCAAGACGAATGATAGCCGGTCTGCCCAATTCAAGGCCAGTTTAATGACCTTTTTGTCATTGTCCAGATGATTTTTTATTTCAGGCAGGGTCAAGTCGTGGCGTTTGCAACGGATGATCGCCGCTTCGTCGGCCTGTGACTTGAGTTCGCATTCGTCTGCAATGATAATGTCAGTGGGAGCTGTCTGGTTCGTTAGCCAATCAGTCATTATCGACACTGGTTGGTCGACGGTATTGAGCGGCGCAATTGGTAAAGAGCCTAGACATTGACGCAATTGGCTCAACAAGTCCTCGGCTTTTTTTGCAGATGCCGCATCCACGACGATCCAGCCGCCTTTGGGATCGATGTAGGCAAAAGTTTTTCGCGAGAAGGCAAAGGCTCTTGGCAATAACTCGAAAATCAGTTCATCTTTGATGCGAGAGCGTTCTTTTCTCGGCAGTTTCCGCGCTTCCCTATCCTCTATTTCGTCGATTTTCTCTTGCAGCATCTCATTGATGACGGCGGCCGGAATCACCTTTTCCTCTTTTTTAGCGCAAAGCATAAGAAAACCGTTGCTGGCATGAACCAATTGTTCTGATGCCTTCCCCAACGGAGACGTCCAACCGAAGCTGCTTTCGTCATGGCTGCCGCAAGGACGAAAACGTTTTGCTTCCAGTTTTTGTTCCAGTTCTTCGACAGATAGGGTGAAAGGCTCGGTAAAACGGTAAACGGCTAGATTCTTAAACCACATGAATGAATTGACTCTGCTTGACAAAACTTGGCATTATCGCAAATTTGTCCAAACGGATGCATTTATTTTCCGCTAACCATGGCCTCTGACCCAGTACCAATCATTGTAGGATTTCCGCCGATTTCCAATGCTAAGGTCGAAGTACTGATTTTAGGATCCATGCCCAGCATCGTTTCGTTGCGTAAACAGCAATATTACGGTCATCAACGCAATGCGTTTTGGCCGATTATGATGGAGCTGTTGTCGGGGCCGGCCAATGCGTCGTATCAAGAGCGTCAGAAAATATTGTTATCCAGGCATATTGCGGTCTGGGACGTGCTGCAAAGCTGTCAGCGTGCCGGTAGCCTGGACGCCGATATCGATGCACAATCCATCAAGACCAACGATTTTTTCGGATTTTATCGCGCGCATCGGGCTGTAAAAAAAGTGTTTTTCAACGGAAGCTTGGCTGAGAAAGTTTACCGAAAACAGGTGTTGCCAGATTTAAAGGAAGAATTCGACTATCTTGAATATCAACGACTGCCTTCCACCAGTCCGGCTCATGCTTCAATGTCGCTGGCTCGCAAGCTTGAAAAGTGGGCCGTGATTTTGGATTTTATTGGCCAGGGATGATAGCGATTAAAACAGGAAATAAAGTCAGACTGTTTAGTGATTTTTTGTGTTTAAGAATGATGTGTTTATTTATTGGACAGTCGAACAAAAGATCCGTAAAAACCGATATTAACATTTCTTCCGAACATCTGATACACAAACTTATCCACAATTTTTGTGACTAACTGTGCGATTTGGTGGATAAATCGCAGATCTGTTATGCACACGCGTTTATGGACATCATAATCAGCAGATATTAACGAGTTTTGCCACGTTATTTCTGAAAAATAGGTTATTTAATACATTGAAATAGAAGTTACTTTTGGCTTGCGTAAAAACTATGCAATTTAAGTAAAAGCCAGATTCAGCGGCCAATGGAGACGCTTAACGACACCCAATACACAGGTTTATCCACAGTAATTGTGATTAATCTTCATTTTATAGAGCCGATAGTGATAAGCTCATTTTTGTTGTTGATTTTTAGTCGAACATTGACCTCTACATCAGAAGTGCTTTTCTCTAGCCGGGCCGGGGAAATCGATTTTTCATAATGAAGGTTCGGCGGTTATTTACCGTTCATCAACGTTACCAACCTTGGAGATGCGTTATGGAGCAGAATAAAAATATTCAAGCCTTGATATTAGGAATTGCTATTTTTTTCGGTTTGTCGACATTAGGCTATTTATTAAGCAGCGCGGCCTTGCGGTATAAGGCTTACGAAAGGACAGTGACGGTTAAAGGCTTGTCTGAACGCGAATTGCCGGCCGGTATTGTGATTTGGCCAATTCAATTCACTGGGGCGAATAATGAACTGGAGGGGTTATATGCATCACTGGAGCAAAGTACTCACGATATTCGGGAGTTTTTGAAAAAGGCGGGTATTAAGGACGGAGAGATTACTGTTTCGGCGCCTTCGATTACCGACAAATTGGCACAGCGTTATAGTAATAATGAAAGAGTTGAATTCCGTTATACTGCTATGCAGACGGTTACGGTTTATTCCGAAAATGTCGATTTGGTAAGATCTGTGATGAACCGTTTGGGGGAGTTGGGTAAGCGCGGAATCGCGTTCACCGAAGGCGACTATCAGAATCAGGTGGAATATTTGTTCACCCGGCTCAATGAGATTAAACCGGAAATGATTCAGGAAGCGACGACTAAAGCTCGTGAGGTCGCGCAGAAATTCGCCGAAGACTCCGAAAGTCGTTTAGGCAAAATTAAGCGGGCGTCCCAAGGCAATTTTTCCATTGCTCCTCGCGATAAAAATAATCCGCACATTAAAAAAATCAGAGTGGTTTCGACCGTCGAATATTATCTATCGGACTGAATACCCGGCTCTGTTACAATGGTCAGGTATTGACACAGGAAGAAGAGATGGAAACGACAACATGGGAAAATATTTTGCTGGGAGCATTGGTGTTGCTGGTGATCTTCTGGATGGGCCCCGGTATCAAGGCGTCACTGGCAATGAGTAAACAGGCGGAAACAGATTGGTCCGGTTTTTTAGTGCCCATCGGTTTTGTCGTGATCTTTGTTCTTTTTTTAATCCTAATGGTTTGAGATGCACGAAGAATATTTTGACGACGAAGAAGATTACATCGAATACGCGGTACGGCCCAATAAGTCCCAAATCAAACGGGATATTGCCGCAGTTTTTGCGATGGCGGAGGAAATTTGTGAACTGTCCGAAGCGCAAATCAATACGCTTGAGCTGCCTGAAAATATTCATAAAGCGCTGCTGGAAGCGGCAAAAATGCCACATAAAGGCGCCAGAAAACGGCAACTAAAATTTATTACCGCGCAACTGAGAAAAATTGATATGGAAGCGGTCCAGGAAAAACTGGCACGAATCAAAAACCAAAGTGCCCATGCCGTCAGAGAGCATCATTTGGCGGAACGTTGGCGTGAACGATTATTATCGGAAAACGGTCAGGAACAACTGACGCAACTGCTCAACGAGTTACCTGATATCGACGTTCAACACCTTCGGCAACTGCAGCGCAATGCCTTGAAGGAACAGCAAGCCGGAAAGCCTCCCAAATCGGCCAGGTTGCTATATAAGTATCTGAAAGAACAAATCGAAACTTCAGCCGGTTAGTTAAATAAATCCAATTGGCGGAAACGTCCGAGATCCTTTCGGGCGAGTGAGGACAAAGTGACGCCTAGAAGCCTGACTTTGCGGTTGCCGACGTCGGTGTCTTTCAGTAACTCGGCAAAAACGACATCCACTCCGGCTGAACTCTTAATCGCCTGGGGCAGCGTTCTACTCCGGGTTATTTGTACGAAGTTTTGATATTTAATTTTGATCGTGACGGTATGCGCCGTCAGTTGTTTGTCGGCCAGTTTTTTCAACGCCTTGTTCAGCAACGCATGCAGTTGTTCCTGGATGATTTCAAGCTCGGCGATATCTTGCTGGTAGGTGATTTCCACGCCGACTGATTTGCTGGGGCGATGATTGTTAACCGGTCGATGGTCGATGCCTCGGGAGATATTGAAATAATGTTGTCCGGACTTGCCGAAATACTGCTGTAGCAACGGAAGAGAGAGCTTTTTTAAGTCTTTACCGGTTTTGATGCCGAGTTCATGCATTTTTTTTTCGGTTGCTTTGCCGACACCGTGGAATCTTCCCACCGGTAATTGTTCAACAAACGAGGCGCCTTGTTCCGGCGAGATCAAGTACAGTCCATCGGGTTTATTAATATCCGAGGCGATTTTCGCCAAAAATTTGTTGTAGGAAATCCCGGCCGATGCTGTCAGTTCGGTTTGCTGAAGAATTCGTCGTTTGATGTCTTTGGCGATCAAAGTGGCGGATCCTTGGTAACGAGACACATCGCTGACATCCAGATAAGCCTCGTCCAGCGATAGCGGTTCGAATAGTTCGGTGTAGTCGGCAAAAATATTACGGATAATAGTTGATGTTTCCTTGTACGCCTCAAATCGCGGTTTGACAAAAATAGCCTGAGGGCAGAGCCGATAAGCTTGGGACGAAGGCATGGCCGAGTGGACACCGTAAGGCCTGGCTTCATAGCTGCAGGTTGCCACCACCCCTCTTGAATCGGGTTTACCTCCAACGATAATCGGTTTGCCGCGATATTGTGGGTTGTCTCGTTGTTCGACCGCTGCAAAAAAAGCGTCCATATCGATATGGATGATTTTTCGGACTACTTTGCCTGTCGCCATAATTTTGCGTATCAATTCAAAAAAGAACAAGAAAACTGGCTTATCATACAGGAACCTTCAAAATCTAGGCTG
>JBNLEI010000060.1:0-3283 GCA_050304855.1 Methylococcaceae bacterium | reverse complement strand
CCGCAGAAACGGTTGACGGTGACTCCGGCAATACTGACGGGCAGTTCCGCCAGATGTACCACCATACGTGCCACGTTTAAGCCTTGTTCGCCTTCCGGGAACGCGCAGCCCATAATGAGGTCTTCGATATCGTTCGGATCGATACCGCTCTTTTGGACCAGAGATTTGACTACTTGAGCGGCCAGATCATCCGGTCTGACCCCGGCCAGCGCGCCTTTTTGGGCCGGAGTGAACGGTGAGCGAGCGTAACCTGCAATGATAACGTTGTTCATAATGCGATCTCCTGTAATGGCAATGCTGTGGGTTTTAGAGCCGCGAGATTGGGGCTTTGACGCTGCCGCAGAAGGAATTCGTCGATTACCGTCCAGGTACCTCCGAGATTTTCCATAAGAATACCGTGGCGGTCGGCGGAAACCGATCGTAATTCTTTGTCTTTCGCACCGAGTTTGTGGAACACGATTTCCGCGCTTTCCGGTGCCACCACCGGGTCGTGATCGGCATAGAGCAACAGTGTCGGCGTCTCAATATCGGGCAACAACGCATCGGTTTGGTGGATTAGGCGACGCAGTTCGTATAGAGCGCGGATTGGAGTGTTGCGGTAATTTATGTCAGGATGTTCGGGCGTGTTTACAATGAATGGCTTGATACCTTCGAACGACGACATCCAATGCACCAGCGAGTTAGTGTTGTGCAGCAATGGCACCAGCATGAACGCGGCGTTAAGAAACTTGACCGGCACCGATATGGCAACAACGGCAGCCAGTTCCGGCGGATTTTCCGCAGCCAGTTTCAAACCCAGTGCGCCGCCGGTGGAAAAACCGACGACAAACAGTTTTTCGCAATAGATCTTTAGGATGTTGTAGCCTCGTTTGACGCTGCCAAACCAGCTTTCGAAACTCAGTTCGCGCAGGGCGTGGGGAGAGGTACCGTGACCTTTAATACGAATTCCGAGAACGGTATATCCTTGATCGGCCAGGTAATGGCCGTAGCTGCGCACCTCGGCGGGGCTGGCTAACAAACCGTGAATCAACAAGATACCGAAACCGTTGTCATGTCGCGGACGGATAAAAAACGGTGACGGGTCGGCGACGGCCGTTTCGTTGTTCTCGATTTCCCCGTTTCCGGACGCACTGTAACTTTCCAGTTCGATAGCCAGGGCTAATTGTTCGTCGTCAAACTGCCAGGCGGCCAATTGTCTAGGCTTTATGTTATTGAGGATACGGTCCGCATTCAGCAAAACGTCGTTCACGCCGGGCAGTGGTGCCGCCTCGTTATGATAGACGACTATGGGGTTTTCCAGGCGAACCTGATCGAAATCGTAATCCTTGCATAGTTTGGGCAGAAAACGGTAGCACTCGTCCCGTTCTGCGATCAGTTCCGCTTCCTTGGCGATGCAGATGAAATGATCGAAACGTTTACTGATACCATTTACCAGATCACCGTATTCGTCGGGGTTCAACAGGCTGCGGTGAAGATAGATGTCCGGATTCTTCTGCAGTTTCTTGATGGCAATATAGAGCACCGTATAAAATCGGCTTTTTTCGATATGGCGGCGTTTATCCCCGAGATAGCTCATGATCAACGTCGACGCCAGATGGCTGAGATTGATCGTGACGTTAGCGTAGGTTTCCTTCATGTATTGATTGCGCGCACATTTTGCGTTTTTAATGAAATAGTGCTCCAGCATCCTTTGCTTCCAGTTTTTGGGATGTGCACTCAATTTAAATACATCGTCCGGCTCGGTAATATCCTGCGCGACTTTATTCATGATCCAATGGGTGCGCCAATCCCATACACAACAAGGGTTGACCATGCTTCCAAGGCGGATGTCCATGTCGGTGTCCTTAAGCAGGATGTTACTTTCGATCAATAATTCCTCGGATACCCTCATGCTCAGGTCGCCGGCAAGCATTTCGACGGCTTTAAACAGCAGGTTTTCCGAGGATCGGATTGGGTAAAAGGTGATATTGGCCGGAACAATCAAGGTCGGTTTCTGCGCGGTCGCCATCAATTCATCAAGGCTGTCAAGATTCAGCATATCTTTCCAATGCTGCAGCCGTTCACGATCTCGTTTCTTAAAAGCATGGCGTATCGCCGTTTTCAGTGCTTCCACTCCCTGGCCCAGCACTGCGGGTCCGGTGTGTTGCTTGCGCCGTTCCCCGGTGATCCGTGAATAGATACTGTATTCGCCTTTCTTATCGATGACGCGGCGATCCTTGACCATTCCTCCTTCCGGAAAAACGATAACTTTGCGGCCGCGCAATATTTGTCCCGCCAGCATTGCAAACAGGCGAGGGTGATCATGGGGGAAAACCCCGGCATGTTTCAGATAGTTTGATAATAAATTTTCTTCGCGAAAGAACTCGCCGGATGCAATCGCACAACTGTAGGCGCCGGTTTTTTCGAAAATCAAAATTTGCGGAATGAAAGTTTCGAAGCGGGAGAAATGATTGAAAAGGAAGATATCGCCTTGAAGTAATTGGGCGTCTGCATGCAGCTCCAATTTGACCTTGAGTAAGTTAGTGACGCTCCTGAGCAGTTTTACCGATCGGCTATACAGCACAGTATCGATGTCCGGCCAGTCTTCAGGATAGTTTGGTGGTTTCAATACATCCATCTCTAATCCCCAATTTACAGTACATAAAGGTATTGACAGAATTTTTCTGATTTTTATCTTATTGTTATTGACTGCTTTATAAAGCGGAATATTCCAAGATCAAGCTCTTTTTTGGAGACACCGACTTGTCCGAGTGTAAATATCTGGCCCTGACATCTCACAAAGGCGGAATTGGTACTTAAAATAAATGCTAAAATTCAAGGCATTGGGATTAATATTGGGTCATGCTGAGCGGATACGGTTAGTCGCTGAACTTGTTTTTTGCAAAAACAGGACTTTGGCTTTCAGATAAACTCGCTCAAGCCACAGTTTGCTGTGGCTTGAGCGAGTTTATCCAACCTTGTTCGTCCGATGTTCCGGAAATCCCATTCCCTTTATGAAATGTCCGGGCTACAAGAATTGGCGTTTGACTTGGCGATGAAAGCGCTGACATTCATTAAAGAGCACTACTGACCCGCAGAATCCGCAATATCACAGATCCCCTATCCATCCCCGGAACCGTATTGGCAAGCAGCCATGCGCGGTTCCGGGCGACGCGCCGCTACGGCACCATTCAGGCCGATTTAGTCGCCCGTGTCCGCACGTTTCGAAAAAATACCCGAAGTGTTATCCTTTATTAATCGTACGCTGAAGCAGAAGATTCTGGTATTGCTGCCGGCGTGGGTA
>JBNLEI010000059.1:0-4674 GCA_050304855.1 Methylococcaceae bacterium | reverse complement strand
GGTTGTATGAGGACAACGAACGGTGGGAAAGTTTCCGCTCGAAACAGTCTTACGATGAATTGACGCTTTCCGTTATCGCTCAGGAAATGAACCGTCCACTAAACCACATTCCAAAGCTGGAAGTGGTGGCCGGCGATGCTTGTCAAACGATACCTGAGTATTTCGAGAATAACAAACATTGTTTGGTCGCTCTGTTGCATTTGGATTTCGACGTTTATCCGCCCACCCAAGTTGCGCTTGAAGTTATTGTCCCGAGGATGCCAAAAGGCGCTGTCATAGCCTTTGACGAAGTTAACGATCCCAATGCGCCTGGTGAAACATTGGCATTGCTGGAGGAGCTCGCTTTGCGCGAGATAAAACTTGAACGTCTGCCTTTTGATTCCAACCTTTGCTTTTGTGTGTTGTGAGGAAAGTTTGCTTGTAGAGGATTGCCAAAATATACGTCTCAGTTTCTCTCTGGAGGTCGGCCGGATTACGGTCCAACCCTTAAACGTCGACCATATCACTAACGATTACTTGGCTTGGTTGCACGATCCGGATGTGAGTAAAGGACTGGATGGCGTTCGGGGGCGTAGGTTTACGCTAGAAAGCATCGGTGATTTTATAGAGGCGGCTGCGGCTTCTTCCGATATGGCCTTGTTAGGCATTTTTCTGGATGGAAAACATATTGGTAACATTACGCTGACTGAAATCAGCGACGAACATCGCCATGCTACGTTAGGAATTATGATAGGCGATAAGAAACTTTGGGGACAGGGAATCGCCGCCCGTTGTTTGAAGGTGTTGAAAGAAGAATGTTTTCAACAGTTGCATATGGTGAGATTGCAGGCGATGGCCTACGATTTCAACCAAGCTTCGCTAAGTGTTTTTGCTCGGGCCGGTTTTCAGGTGGAAGGACGTAAGAAATGTGCGGGCATAGTCGACGGTCGATGTCACGACTTAATTATGTTTGGCGTAGTCAATAGAGATGTTGCGGAACGAAGGTAGATTATGACGCCGGATATACAAAGCTTGTTGGCGAAAAATAAAGAGACATTCGATAAGCATTCCAATCAGCGAATTTTTATACTCGGGTCGGGGCCCTCCGTTAATGATTGTGATTTGACCCTATTGCACGACGAAATCACAATTGCCGTCAATCAGTTTTCCTTTCATCCCGATTTGGAACGTATCGCCCCTGATTACTACGTAACAGCCGATCCCATCGGTTACCGGGCGGATGAGGAGGGAGGACATTTGTCATTGACTTTGCGTATTTTGGATAATCTTAAGATCCTGGAAAATAAGCCTAAAATTTTCTTACCTCTGCTCTCCGCGAGCCATCTTGCCGATCATCCCCAGTTTAAAATTCATGATGTTAATTGGTTTTTGTACAACGATAGGAAGAATGAAAGCCAGCGCATTGATTTTTCTCAAGATATTCCTACCTTCGGGCAGAATATCTTAAATATTGCGCTGATGCTAGCTTTTCATTTGGGAGCGAGTGAAATCTATTTAGTTGGATTTGACAACGGCGGAGTGGTACAGGATTTTGTGACCACGCATTTTTATAACGCCTTGGGGCATGAAGACGAGGCGCAAAGCCGGTATACGCTTTCCGATCTGGAAAGGTGTATGTATACGCATTTGAATCAATTGAACCGGCTCAAGCGCTATGCTGAAAATCGAGGTATCACTATTTTTACGACCGCAAAGGACGGCAGTTTCAAACTGTTTCCTTATGTTCGTTATTCCTCTTTGTTTCGATCGATGGTGAACGCCTCAGCCAGCCAGGCAAAACAATTGCTGAAACAAGGCAAGGCCGATGAGGCACAAGCCCAATTACAGCGACTCGCTAAACTCGGTGAGTATCCGAAAGGATATCATCAGTTGTTGGCGGAGGCTTATCGGCTACAGAATGATCTTCAAGGCTCGAAGGATATGCTGGCCCTGGAAAAACGCTTGTATCCGGATAATGGCTCAGCGCGAACGAAAGGTATTACCGCAGTTATCCACCAGCATATTGAGCAAGATCCTTCTGCCGAGTGTTTTTCGATATGGCAAGGTGGCACTTGGCATACTTATAGTCGCGGAGATTTTTGGCGTCAAATGCAAGAGTATGCTGTGCTGTTCGCCAGCCATTGCCCGCCGCATAGCCTCGTGTTATTCATTAAGCGAACCGATATGGATTTGTTGGCCGCCTATCTTGGTGCCATTCATGCGGACATGCATCCGGCGCAATTGAGTCCTCAGAGCGGCAAAATTTCAGTCGCCGAATATCAACGCAAATTAGACCACCTTTTAAAGGTGACCGGTGCGCGCTTTTTGTTTACTGATGTCGAGAATACGTTGCCGCAAATCGAAAATGTCAGAATATTGACGCGGGAAAGCAAGCGCGGCCCGCTTCAAACTATTGGAACTCCTACGAGCGAAATCGCTCTCGCGCAATTTTCCTCCGGTTCGACGGGGTTGCAAAAAGCCGTTTTTTTGAGCCACAAGGCGCTGTTGGAGCATATGCATCGCTACGGAGATTTTATCCAACTGAGCGAGAACGACCGGCTGATCAGCTGGTTGCCCCTTTACCACGATATGGGGCTGATCGCTTGCTATCTCATGCCGCTGATGCGTGGCGTGCCGTTTATGATCATGGATCCTTTCGATTGGATCGCCAAGCCGCAACGCCTTTTAGACGCTATTACCCAGTACCATTGTACGCTTTGCTATTTGCCGAATTTCGCTTATCACGTGTTGGCTAACAAAGGTAAGCCAACCGATTTGTCGTCCGTGCGATTATTCATCAATTGTTCGGAGCCCGCCAAGCCAGCCACGCATAGAACCTTTCTACAAAAGTTTTCCAGCCTTAGAGAAGAACAGTTGGCGGTTTGCTACGCGTTGGCCGAAAATACTTTTGCGGTTTCCCAAACGCCGGTCGGTAAGTCTGCTCTGGTCTATAAATTGCATGATAAGGAAATACTTTCCTGCGGGACGCTCATTGACGGCACGGAAGTAAACATTCTCAATCCGGATACAGATGGGGTCGGCGAGGTGGCTATACGAGGCGAAACACTTTATTCACATTTTTTGGACGGTCAGGATCAATCGGTGGACGGTTTTTATCCCACCGGAGACTTGGGCATGATGCGTGATGGCGAACTGTTCATCACCGGACGCATTAAGGACCTCATTATCGTTAACGGCAAAAACATTTATCCCCAGGACGTGGAACATGCGGTTTCCAACGTGTCCGGCGTTTATCCCGGTCGTTGTGTCTGCTTCGGTGTGGACAGTGAAGCCAGCGGTTCGGAGCGCCTCGTGGTGTTAGCCGAATTACTCGACGATGCCGTGTTGCCGGACACCGACAAGAAGATCAGAGCTGCTGTGCTAGCCGAGACCGGCATCGCTCCCGATATCGTGGAATTGGTGCCGTATATGACACTGGTTAAAACCAGTTCCGGCAAAATCAGCCGAAGTCGCAATAAAGAACGGTATTTGCAACGGAAGAAGCCATGTTAATCATCGGCAATTCCCACGTTTCCCTGTTCGATTATGGCGTAGAAGCGGATGGAGAGTCGGTGCCGATTCATTGGGTAGGTGCTTTAACCATCGATTGGTTTTATTCGAAACATCCTGGCGCGCAAAAAATCCGCGAAGAATTCGCAGGTCATGATGACTGGAAATTATTGTTTATCGGTAATCACGACATGCATCAGATGTTGCGGCATGCCTTACAAGTAGGGGAAGAGGCGGCGATAGCGCAGATGCTGAGCAGATATCAAGATGTTTTCAGCGAACTGAATCATGATGGCAAGTTGGTCTGGTGTATTGCGCTGCAACAGACCGATAATATTCGGATCGGTCAATATACCGCCGAAGACATCTTCAAGTTGACGCAGCTGTTCAATCGTCGTCTGCAAACATGGTGCCAATCCCACGGCGTTACGGTCTTGGATCCGTTGACAGCGTTACAGGACGTCGACGGGCAACTCCCCGAACGTTATCTGCAGGCCGATAAGCTGCACCTTAGACCGGAGTATGCGGAACTTTATCTTAAGCCTCTCAGCCATCTAAGCGGCAAACGTCTGAAAGTTGGGAAACTTCAATATCAGGAGGAATTCGATACAAGTTCGGAACCGGCATCGTTTGCTTCTTTGCTACTCAGACAGTTGAGATTGCCGAGCCGGACTCAGCGCTTAAACGAAGAGCTTTTACTGCAAAAAGTGTGCGGTTTTGCCGCCGAATTGTTTCGCCGAAAAGGGTTTACCGGGGTCGTGGAGCCTGACGAAAATCTCGTCGAAGCCGGACTTATGGATTCGTTGGACTTGGTCGAAGTATATGCCTTTGCCAGTAGACTTTGCGGCTGTGGCACTGACTTTGATATCGATTTGTATCAATATCCGACTCTGCGAAGTTTATGTCGTCGAGTGCTGGAATATGTACTGCTATTACCGGCTTATGAGGATTTCGTCCTGTCGCTGGATAGCCCCGGGAATAAAGCGGATCAGGCTCTACTTGAGGCAGAGCGCCGCATTGCCGAAGCGCCCGAGTCTTTGCGTCAGCAGTTCGATCAGGCGCTGCATATAGCGGCGCCGAGTGGCGTATCTTACGGTATTGTGATGTTTTGGCAGGCGCTTATGTTGGGCGCTGACAATAGGCGTTATCGCTCGCTGTTACATCAAGCATGCGGCGACAATATCG
>JBNLEI010000058.1:0-12951 GCA_050304855.1 Methylococcaceae bacterium | reverse complement strand
ACGTAAATAAAACCGATTCCCTTCGCAAGTCATAATACCGGCAGCGTCTTGTCCCCGATGCTGCAAAACGGTCAAAGCATCATAAAGCTCCTGGTTAACATTTTGATGAGAAACAATCGCGGCAATACCACACATAGAAGGAACCTGAATAAATTTAACGATAATTGATATAGCTGGCCATCCCTGACGGAATATGATCTCGCAACCAAACGGCAAAGGCTTGGAATGGAGGGATCAAGGTGGATTCTTTCCACCACGGGTCTTCGGGCAAAGGCGTCAACCCCGCCAACATGATCGCCAAGGATACGACGACCATCCCCCTGAAAATGCCAAAAATCATCCCTGCAAATCGATCCGAGCCGGTTAGCCCTGTCTTTTCAATTAATTCACCCAACAAGTAGCTGATCAAGCTACCAAGAATCAGAGTTATAAAAAACAATAACGCGAAAGCAGCGGCTATTCTGGCGGAAGGATAAGTAATCATTCCTTCCAAAAAAGTGGAAAATTCCCGGCTGAAGTTCAACCCGATCCAAATGGCCAATACCCACAGCAGAAGCGAAAACGCTTCTTTGATAAAACCCCGAAATAACCCGATCACGGAAGAAATAAAAACGAGTGCAATAATGGCGTAATCAATCCAAATCATTTATTTTTCACCTCAACCTTCGTCCTGGGTGATAAAACTTTTCAGGTTATTCACTTTTTCCAATTTATTTTTTATGATTTCTGCCCTTTCCTTATTCATTTCAGGACCGACTTTCACTTTATACATGAAACCGTTTTCGGAACTCACTCTGTCAACCGAGACTGCATACCCTTGCTTTCTCAAAGTATCCCTTAAAGCCAGCGCATTTTCCTGCTGACTAAAAATACCCACCTGCAAAAACCATCGATTGAGTTCGGGAACGCGGTCACTTTCGGCAGTCACCGTTCTTAAAGGGGTTTTTACCGGAAGATTAGTCACGTCATCGCTGTTTTTTGGTAGTTTAACCGCATGACTGTTCTGCAAACGCTCAGGTAAATCGGGTATTTTCAGCTCGTTGATTTTTTTTCCTGTTTCATCCACAGGATCATCGAACAGCATCGGAACAAAAATAGCCGCCAAAGCGGTTATCACGATAGCACCCACCAAACGTTGTTTTAATTCCTGATCCATTTATCACCTCACTTTCAAGCAATTCTCCATATATTCGGAAACCAGAAAAAAAGAGCCGAATACGACTATCAAATCACTTGGTGCTGCTTGTTGCCGGGCAGAATCAAAAGCTTCGGAAAAATTGGCAAATCCGCCTCTCACATTATCGACGCCGTTATCCTTGAAACAGCTCCTGACCGCATCTTCGCTGGCAGCACGGAGATTGGATAACGGTGCAATATACCAAGAACTGACGATTGGCTTGATTATTCTGATCACTCCGTTGATATCCTTATCCTGCATCATGGCAAAAACCGCGTGAATTTTCACGCCCTGATAGTATTGTTGGAGAAATTCCAGTAGCGTGGAAACAGCCTGGGGATTATGCCCGACATCAAGAAGTACCGGCACTTCGCCCTCGATCAATTGAAAACGACCGTTCAAACGAACGCCCTCAAGTCCTTGGCGTATAGCCTCTTCGGAAACCGGCAAACAGTCACTCATCACATTAATCGCCGTTAGTACCGAAGCCGCATTACGAAACTGATGCTCGCCTTTCAAAGCCGGTAGGGGTAAATGCTTCAATTGCTGTGAGCCACATTGCCACTCCCAATTGTCACCGGATTTACGGTAATTAAAATCATCGCCGATACATAATAACGGCGTATTTTTGTCTTTGGCTACAGCAAATATTGACTGTGGAGGATGGCTATCACCGATCACAGCAGGTACACCAGCACGAAAAATACCTGCTTTTTCCTGTCCTATCGCTTCTCGCGTCTCCCCCAACCAATCGACATGATCGATACAGATACTGGTGATCATCGCCACATCTGCGTCAATAATGTTAACCGCATCGAGTCTTCCGCCGAGGCCAACCTCAAGCAGCTGCACATCGACCTGCGAACGCCAGAATATATCCAAAGCAGCCAATGTACCGAATTCGAAATAACTAAGCGTAGTATGATCCCGCACAGCATCGATCCGCTCGAATGCGGCACAGATCTGGGCATCCTCCAAAGGCTGCCCGTCGATTTTGATGCGCTCATTGTATCTTAAGATATGCGGCGACGTGTAAGCCCCGACTTTGTACCCTTGCGCTCGATAGATAGTTTCCAAATAAGCGATACAAGACCCCTTACCATTAGTGCCTGCAACCGTAATCGTAGGAGGCTTGACGTTGTTGGGATTAAGCCGTTTAAAAATGCCCGACGCTCGCTCCAACCCCAGGTCGATTACCCGAGGATGAAGCCCTTCCTGCCAATTCAACCAATCCTGCAGCGAATTAAAACGCGACATGAATTAGAGCTGGCTAATCCTGATTATCAGCTTCACCTGCGTCTGATTCATCAGTATCGGGAACGATATTTTCCTGGGCTCGCGTAGCTTGCTCGGCCTGGTAGCGATCAGGTTTAAAGAGAATGGAAAGTATACTGGCGATCTTATCTCGCATTTCCCGACGATCGATAATCATATCGATGGCACCGTGCTCTTGTAAAAACTCGCTACGCTGAAAGCCTTCGGGTAGTTTTTCTCTGACCGTTTGTTCAATAACACGCGGTCCGGCAAAACCGATCAGCGCATTCGGCTCGGCTACATTGATATCCCCCAACATGGCAAGACTGGCAGATACGCCACCCATAGTCGGATCGGTCATGAAGGAAATATAAGGAATACCGGCTTCTGCTAACCGAGTCAACGCTGCACTGGTTTTAGTCATTTGAAACAATGAATAAAGAGACTCCTGCATTCTGGCACCACCGCTAGCGGTAAAAACAATAAACGGTACGCCGGATCTTAGGCTTTCATTAATTCCGCGTACGAAACGTTCGCCGACGACCGATCCCATGGAACCGCCCATAAAGCCGAAATCGAAAGCGGCGGCAACGATCCCCTTACCTTTCAGTTTTCCCTTGATCACCACCAGCGCATCGTTCTCATTACTTTGTTTCTGAGCCTGAGAAATACGGTCTTTATATTTTTTGCTATCTTTGAATTTTAACGGATCGTTAGGTTTTAAACCTGCACCGATTTCCTCCTGCTCACCTTCATCCAAAAACATCTGCAAGCGTTTTCTGGCAGAAATGCGCATGTGATACTCGCATTTCGGACAAACGCTAAAATTCTTTTCCAATTCGGCATTGTAAAGAATTGCATCGCAACTAGGACATTTATTCCACAAACCTTCCGGAACAGTGTTCCTTTTGCTGGATGCTTCTGTTCTGATGGTGGAAGGGACTAACTTTTCAAACCAACTCATCGATGTTTGCTCCGATTCAGTCTTGATTATCCATGGCCTGGCGCATGGATTTTAGTAATTCTATGATTTCCGTTTTCGCCTGATCAGGATCGTCTAGATTGTCCTCAATCCGAGAAATTAAGGCGCTACCAACTACCACACCATCGGCAATCGATGACAGTTTTTTTGCGGTTTCAGCATCTTTAACCCCAAAACCGACACCTACCGGTAACCGCGTGTTCTGTTTGATCATCGCCATTTTCTGTTCGACATCGGCAATATCGAGATGGCCTGCTCCGGTCACTCCTTTTAAAGACACGTAATAAAGATAGCCGCTACCGACCTCATCCATTTTTTGCACTCTTTCGGCATTGCTATTGGGTGCCAGCAAGAATATTTGATCGATATTTCGCTGCTTCAACAAAACGACGCAGTCATGGGCTTCTTCCGGTGGCAAATCGACCGTCAAGACACCGTCTACATCGGCTCTTTGCACACCATTGGCAAAGTCTTCGTAGCCCATAATCTCAATCGGGTTAAGATATCCCATTAACACTAGCGGTGTTTCCTGGTCGTTTCGCCTGAATTCCGCCGCCAATGTCAAAACCTTTCTTAAACCGACATGATGCGTCAAAGCCCTTTCGCTCGCCCGTTGGATCACCGGTCCGTCCGCCATCGGATCGGAAAATGGTACACCCAGCTCAATCACGTCGGCGCCCGCTTCCACCATCGCATGCATCATTGGCACGGTGAATGAAGGATAAGGGTCTCCAGCGGTAATAAACGGTATTAGTGCTTTTCGACCTTCTTGTTGAAGTTTTTCGAAACGTTGTTTCAAGCGACTCATACCGTGATCCCCTCACGCTGAGCGATTGTGTGCATGTCTTTGTCTCCGCGTCCCGATAAATTGACAATAATAATTTGGTCTTTGCTCATAGTCGGCGCCAATTTCATGGTATAAGCCATCGCATGACTGGACTCCAAAGCCGGAATAATGCCTTCCATTCGAGTCAATGCATGAAACCCTTGCAATGCTTCGTCGTCGGTGATATTGACATATTCGGCCCGACCACTGTCCTTCAACCAAGCGTGCTCAGGGCCGACGCCTGGATAATCGAGACCGGCGGAAATGGAGTGGGTTTCAATAATTTCACCGTCATCATCGGCCATTAGATAAGTCCTGTTGCCGTGTAAAACACCTGCTCTGCCGGCACACAATGGAGCTGAATGACGACCGGTTTCAATACCGTCGCCCGCCGCTTCGACGCCGTACATTTTTACCTCTGCATCGTCGATAAACGGGTAGAACAATCCGATTGCATTGGAACCGCCACCGACACAAGCAACCAACGCATCCGGCAATTTGCCGGTCATATCGAGGCATTGTTGCCGAGCTTCGCGACCGATCACCGCTTGAAAATCCCTGACCATCGCAGGATAAGGGTGTGGCCCCGCAACCGTCCCAATAATGTAGAAAGTATTATCGATATTAGTCACCCAGTCGCGTAAAGCTTCGTTCAAAGCGTCTTTCAACGTTTTCGACCCAGATTCAACCGGTACCACCGTAGCACCCAGCAATTTCATGCGATAAACATTCAGCGCCTGCCTTGCCACATCGACAGCCCCCATGTAAACCACGCATTCCAGACCCAATCTGGCAGCGACCGTAGCGGTAGCTACACCGTGCTGTCCAGCTCCGGTTTCAGCAATAATTCGAGTTTTACCCATGCGCTTGGCAAGCAGTGCCTGACCGACGGTATTGTTGACTTTATGTGCGCCGGTGTGATTCAAGTCTTCGCGTTTTAAATAAATCTGCGCGCCGCCGAGCTCCCTGCTCCAACGCTCCGCATGGTAAAGCGGTGATGGGCGGCCAACATAATGTTGCAGATCAGCATCCAACTCAGTCAAAAAATCGGGGTCTTGCAGATACTTTTGGTAGGCCTCGTTTAACTCGGTAATGGCCGGCATCAATGTTTCTGCCACAAAAATACCGCCATAAGGTCCAAAATGGCCTCTTTGATCCGGCATATTGTATTTATCTGTCATCATTTTCTTCTATCGCTTGGTTTGTTTTTCTTATGAATGCAGCCATTTTCTGCGCATCTTTTATGCCTTTATCGGATTCCACGCCGGTACTGACATCCAAAGCATAAGGCCTAACAATATTCACCGCTTCCGCAGCGTTTTCCGGTGTCAAACCGCCAGCCAGTACAATCGGCAACGAACAATCGCGGGGAATCAATTCCCAGTCGAAACCGCTGCCGCTCCCACCTTTCACTCCCGGATGGTAAGCATCCAGCAACAACGCCGAGGCATCATGATATTCTTCGGCTATGGTCTTTATATCGGTATCGCCCCGTACGCGCACCGCTTTCATATAGGGTTTGCCGTACATCCGGCATTGCTCCGGCGTTTCATCGCCATGAAATTGCAGGCAATCAATCGGCACCTCGGTCAGCACTTTGTTGATCAAATTTTCACCCTCATCGACAAACAGGGCAACTACCGAAACGAAGGCCGGCAACTTATTTACAATTTCAATCGCTTTTGCGACACCGACATGACGAGGACTCGGCGGATAAAAAACCAGTCCGATAGCATCCACGCCCAGCTTTGCCGCATAAACAGCATCTTCAGGCCGGGTAAAACCGCAAATTTTAACGCGTGTTCGCATAAAATGCCTCAAAAAATCAAGCCTATTAGGATAACATAATTTTGAAGCTCAATGACGCCGAACGAGAGTAAAAAAGGCCGATAATAATCGGCCTTGGAAAAAATTCACCGGCAATGCAATAGTTTAATGCGAATGTTGATGCTCATGAAAGTAATCCAGCAGCGGCGTACGTGCCGACTCGACTGAAACACCGTATTTATATACCATCAAACCACCCAGGTCCGCGGTAAAGAGCAACAGAACAAGCAAGATCAAAGCCGATATCAGAAAAAATACGTTCCCCCCACCTTTCGGTGCTCCGCCGGCGAATAGGCGCCAAAACGAGAGAACGACCGAAAGAGTCAAAACGGCGATAGCTAAATGCTCATGCTTTTCCATAATCGCATGAACATTATCGCCATGCGCCACCGTTGCCGCTGCAGCCAAACCAGCCGCAACGGTGGCTGCAGCGGTCACAGTTCCAAGATACAGAAACCAACTGGCAGCGGTCCGCCAGCTTGGTCTAATGAACAGCGTGCCGGCAATATCTAACAACACAAAAGCGGTAAAAAAAGCGATCGGAAAATGCACAAACAAGGGATGAATATTTTCCATAGCCGATATACCCGGCATCAACAAGGAAAAAATTTCCGTACCCGATTTATCGGTCAAAGACTCCAAAAAGGCCAGTAAATGCTCGACGCTCCCGGCCACTCCTCCATGTTTCCCTTGAGCGCCGTGTACGGCAAAAGAAAGAAAATTATTCACTTCAAACATCATCAATCGCGTTTTATTTTATAAAGACGAGAATATTAACATCACTCGATAAACGACTTAAACAAATAATGGGCATCGACCGGTTCAAGCACTTCGCAATAATTGTATAAATTTTCCCGCGGGCATCGGTCTGCCCAAAAAGAAGCCTTGCGCAATATCGCAAGATTCTCTTTTCAGAAAATCATATTGCCATTGATTTTCTATGCCTTCGGCGACGACTTTAATGTTCATGCCGTGAGCCATGGCGATAATCGCCTTGACAATATTGATTTGACCGTCATTCTCCATATTGGAAATAAAACTACGGTCGATTTTTACGGTTTCAACCGGGAATCGGTGCAGATAACTCAAGGAAGAATAACCCGTCCCGAAATCATCAATGGCCAACGTAATATTTTGTTCGGCTAATTGATTGAGCTTATTTAAATTGCTCGAGGCATTTTTCATCATCACTGACTCAGTTAATTCGAAACCGACATGTTTATTGAGTTCAATATCCGAAAAAATTTTTTCAATCTTATTCAAAATATTGGGTTGGTGAAACTGCAGTGAGCTAACATTCAACGACAGCTTAAAATCGTCTTCAATTAATCCCTGACTCTTCCAGGCCAGTAAATCCAAATTGAATTGCTCAAACAACCAGTCCCCTATCGCCAGAATCTGTCCTGTTTGCTCCGCCAGCGGAATAAATTCGGCCGGCGCAATTTCGCCTTTATCTTTATGGCGCCAGCGCATCAGCGCTTCCGCCCCGATCAACCTATCGCTATGCAAACAATATTGCGGTTGATAAGCCAAATAAAGCTCATTGTTGGCCAAGGCATTTCTAAGATCGGATTCCATTTTCAGACGATACAACGAACGTTCGTTCATGGCCCGCGTATAGAACTGAAAATTGTTTTTACCGTTGGACTTTGCGCTGTACATTGCCGTATCGGCGTTTTTCAACAAGGTATGAATCGAATCGCCGTCTTCAGGAGAGATCGCAATGCCGATACTGAAAGTGACATATACCTCGTGTCCGTCAAGATAAAAAGGCTTCTCCAACGATTTCAATAATCTTCTAGCTACGTTCGCGGCAATATCCTCGTCGACAATGTCAGCCAAAAAAATCGTAAATTCATCCCCGCCCAAACGACATAGATCGAAACGGTTGACATCGATAGAGCTGACACGGAAAACGCTGTCTGGAATCACACTATTCATTAATCGGTTTTCCGAAGCAAACTCCTTTTCATTCTCCGCCGTTCTGACGCAGTTTTTCAAACGTTCAGCCACTTCACAAAGCAGTAAATCTCCAAAATTGTGGCCGAGCGTATCGTTGACCCGTTTGAAATCGTCCAAATCAATAAACAACAGTGCCGACAGTAGGTTATATTCGAGGTTGCTAACCAGTATCTTATCCAGAACCGCTAAAAATGATTCTCTGTTCATTAATCCGGTCAAGGAATCGAAATAGGCCAGATTGCGAATTTGCATCTCGGTTTTCCGTCGTTCGGTGATATCTTGCAAAGTACCAATATAATCCACCACCTGATTCGCCTTGTTTTTGATGACGTTACCTAAATGAGAAACCGTTTTGAGATTTCCGTTTGGAGTAAGCAAGCCATGCTCCAATTCAAAGCTGTTGTTATTGTCGATGCAATCAGCGATCGCTAAACCGATCGCCGCTCTTTCCTCCTCCGGAACATAAGCCAAAAAACCTTCTAAATCCAAATCCGAAAAATCTTTATTCTCGCTTTCTAAAAAGGCGGAAAGCGTATCCGACCATTTGAACTGCTTCTCCTCCGGGCTATATTCCCAGTTGGCAATCTTAGCGATTTTCTGAGCTTTTCTGAGCCTGCCCTCGCTTGAAAGCAAAGACATATAAATTTCATGAGCCCGTAGCATATACTGGATTCGATAGGTCAAAATGGTCCAGTTTAACGGTTTACTGCAAAAATCCGTCGCTCCGGCGTCGAATGCAATCTCTATCGACTGATAGTCGTCTTTTCCTGTTATAAACAATATAGGCTTATCAAAGCCTCCCACACAATTCCTCAAATGACGACAAACCTCAACACCCGAAATATCCGGTAACTCGTAATCCAATAACAACAAATCGGGAGAATGTTCCAAGAAACTATTGATTCCGTCCTGACCGTTACCGGCCGTGATAACTTGATAACCTTGCCGTGACAACTTTCTTTCGGCGATTAGCCGCAGAGTCGGATCATCATCAACGATCAATAACTTAAATGCTGTTCTTGCCTTCATCAAGAATCCAATAGTTTTTTATACGCTTGCCTAATCCGATCGAATTCGGCCTTGATCGGTGGCCATAAATTTTCGGCCTGACGAAGATTGCTCTGTAATGCTTTGTTTTCCAATTCACTGAACAACTCAGACAAATGCCTGGCTGCGACATTCATACTGCTTGATTTCAATTGGTGAGCACATTTAGCCACCGTCTCAGATGCATGCTCGCTGAAACCCGATTCAATCTGCGCGAGCAACTGTTCGGCATTGGAAAAAAACGTCTCGCTAATTTCCCTGACAAACTGCTTGGAGCCCGGTTCATCGTCTGCCAATAATTCATTCAGAATTTCCGGATCGAGCGCATTGTAATCACCGTTGCTCACGTCAGATGGCCGCTCATTACTCGGTTCCGGAGTAAAAACTAACCAGTTTTGAATAATATCGAGCAATTGTTGGTTTTTGAACGGTTTACTCAGATAATCATCCATTCCGGCCTGTAGACAGGCCTCCCGGTCGTCTTTAAAAGCATTGGCCGTTAATGCAACAATCGGTATATGTCTACCGGTTTTCCACTCCAATGACCTGATTTCCCGGGTAGCGGCGAAGCCGTCCATTTCCGGCATTTGACAATCCATCAGAATCAAATCAAATCGTCCGGTCTTAAATAACTCGACTGCCTCAATGCCATTACTAGCGGATTCAGTCATAAAACCCGCTTTCTTAAGCAGTTTATTGACCATCAACGAATTAACCGGGTTATCCTCAACGACCAAAATCTTGACTTGTTCAATCGGTTTTGTATCCGGGACTTTCTCCGGAACAGTCACACCTAGATTGTTGATTTGCTCGACTAACTTAAGTCCATCCTGCCAATGCTTAATAAACGGAATATCCAGCCTCCCGCTGAAAGTATCGTTTTGAGTGTCACAGAAACAAGCAACCCTTTTTTTATCACCGTGTTGCTGATTCCATTGATACCAAAATTCGGCTTCATCGATTCTTTTTTCACTGAAAACCATCAAATGATAACGGCCGGTCAAATCAGGCTGTTTTCGAAGCTGCTGGCCCATCGATGAATCAACTGTCTGCACCTCATAGTGCAGCTGTGCGAGCCTACCGCGAATATCAGTTTGTCCATCGTCGAACAAAGCCACAACCGGCTTGGGGATTTGACATTCGGGCGGAATATCGACCGATAAAGGCAATAGTAAAGAAAATTGCGTTCCCGCATTTAACCGGCTTTCCAAGAAAATATTGCCACCCATTAATTCCACCATAGTTTTGACAATCGCCAGACCTAACCCGGTACCACCGTATTTGCGGGTATTCGAGGAATCCGCTTGCGTGAAAGGATCGAATAATTGCATTTGCTGATCGGCCGAAATTCCGATACCGGTATCCTCGACAACAATATCGAGCACGCATTGACCTTTTTCCGCTGGTACAAAAGCCAACTTGACGTTAACATGACCCTGATGGGTAAATTTGACGGCATTATTGATCAGGTTATAAAGAATCTGCTTGATTTTTTGTTCGTCACCGAAAAAATAGCGCGGTAAATGTTGATCGATATCGTGCCTTAGCTCTATCGATTTTCGCTCGCATTCATAACGCTGCCCTGACAGTACAACTAACAACAATTCATACATATCAAAGCAGACTTTCTCCAATTCCATTTTTCCTGCTTCGATTTTAGAAAAATCGAGAATATCGTTAATCTGAGTCAGTAATGAATTGCCTGACTGATTGATAATCGTCAGATATTCTTTCTGTTCCGGATTCAAATCGGAGTCTTTCAATAAATCGGAAAGTCCTATTACCGCATTGAGCGGAGTACGTATCTCGTGACTCATGACCGACAAAAACTCCGATTTCGCTCGACTGGCTTTCTGCGCCTGCTCGGCCAAAAGCAATGCGTTGTTTTTAGCTTCGGTCAAATCTCGGGTCCGTTCCTGAACCTGCTCTTCCAGGGTATCTTTTTGATGTTTAAGCGCCTCGTTTCGGCTGTGAATCTGCTCCAACATTTGATTGAAAGCGCCCCCCAAGCGTCCGATTTCGTCGTTGGATACGATGGTTGCACGCTTAAGGTAGTCTCCGGATCGACTGATGCTCTCACTAATATCCACCAACTCCAGAATCGGGTCGGATAGCTTTTTAGCGACTCTTTCCATCATCAGAACGACAAGCCAAGCCGCTAATCCGAGGCTCAACAATGCAATACCCAATTCTTTCAACAGTCTTTCGTAGCTTGCCTGCAAACTAATCATCATGACAATCCGGCCCTGGTTGATATTGTCATAAACTAACGGCTTACAAAGTTTCAGGTAACGCCAGGAAAAATTGACAGATTCACAATCGACAGACAAACGTTCCGGAACCGGCCAATCACCTTCGCGTTTAAATTCGGCAAAGGGATACTCTTGGTCGGCTTTGGTGACAGCCGCATAGACAATACTATGGTGAGCCTGAAGCGTATCCAGCGTTTGCTTGGCATCGATGCTGTTGTCGAAAATTAATGACGGAATAATGGCTAATGAAGTGATTTCGGCCAGAGCGGTCACTTCATTAGTTAAAATGACCCGATTTGACAAATAAGCATTAACCGATAACACACTGCCCGCAATCAACAGCATGAATAACACACTCATGCTAATCAATAACCGTAATTTGTTTCTTATCGAGGCACTATTAAATTTAAACATTCAACCCTTTTATTATAAAGCTTTTAGAAGAAAGCATTATTCACTGGACTCATCATAAATTTTAGCCAATTTTAAGATTCTTGGGTTAATGACTAACTTAGACTGGTTAACGGCAGTTAAATTGATACTCATTTGAATTTTACCGGCTACTGTACCCAGCCCGACCATACCGCCACCCGTAACAAAATCCATATTATCGCCGATGGTCAAAATCGGTCGATTCCTAATTTCCCATAATAACTGCCTTAACTTATCGCGCTCCAATGTTTCAATATACAATATTTGGCACTCTTCAATATCGCGCAAACGCGACTTATTGATCACCCGCAGTTTTTTGCCGCTAACCACCGAATCATGAACCGCTTCAAACGATTGTTGAATAATATTGCTGCCGATCACGCAGAGATCCAATTCCGCATCGGCAACCGAAAAAACCGGCTCCGGCCAAGTTGTAAAACGAGCGAGATTAAGGGTCAACGCCACCATAACTTTCTCAGTTTCGATAGTTTCTGCAGAGACAGGTAGTACAAAGCTCCCCATGAAAAAAAGGAAAGCCCTGAAAAATGTCAAAACAGTTCTGTTGATATGACAGAAAATCACTCTAAGCCGTCGCTTTTAAAAACGCCAACTGACTTTACCGTACATACCACGGTCTAATTCAGTCGGCATCGTCAAATTTTCCTGGCGATACTCAAGGTGTTGCCCGGCCAATAAATTCTGCCCGACGAGCGATAATTCGATATCGTCGAACGGACGCCATCCTAAACGAACGTCCAATGACAGATACGCGCCGATCTCGTCGGTTCCGTAAGCCCCGGTCGTATGATTGAAATCGACATAACGAAGTAACAGATCGAAATCTACATGGTCCGTCGGAGAGAGCACACTACGCAACGAAGCCCTCTGCTGTGGACTGATCCCGGTTTGTTGTTCAGCTACTTGCTGGTCAAAATCCATTTTTAACAAACTGTAATTGACATCCCAACGCCACCAATCCAACATTTGCCAAACGGTGGCCACTTCGAATCCGTAAGTATGCGCTCCGAATTCATTACCGAAATACAACCGCTGTTCGACATAGGTTCCATTAAAAACCGGCGTACTCCTATGAACCGATCTTAAATTTCTATAATCGTTATAAAACGCCGCCAAATCTACGGAAACACTCTCGATAATTGTAGTTCGGTATCCTAATTCGTAGCTGATCACT
>JBNLEI010000057.1:0-8152 GCA_050304855.1 Methylococcaceae bacterium | reverse complement strand
ACTTTATCGGTTGCCGGGTGATATTGTCATCGCCGGTCGGGTAGGAGAGGGAGATAGTGTTGATATTATCGATCCCACGATAACGCAAACTTCGGAGAAGAAATTATCCGGTTGGTCGCTATCGTCGGAAATATTGCAACTAGCGGTTGCTCAATTCGCTAGGGAAAGCATTCAAGCAGTTGCAGACGATCGCTTGCGTCTGCTGCCTATGGCGACCAGCGAACGCAATGCCGACTTGGTTCACTGGCATAATGCTGTGGAGAAATGGTATGTCGCGAATTTGGCTGACGATTTATATGTAGCGGAGGATGACGGTGTTCTGGAACTGGGGATAGGACAGTACAGAATTTTTTCCGGACAGTTGTCCGTGCAATTATTAATTAAGTTGATCAACCCGAGTTCGGGCAAAGTAATTGCCCGCATCAAAGAAAAAAGCACCGTTTACGAAGGGTCCGTCGAGACGTTGTTATCCCATAATGGTGAAAAACTCAAAAAGTCGCTTCGGCAGCATATCGCGCACCTGCTTGCACTTGGCTTGCGTGATATCGGTTTGTTGACGGAATAGGGGGGGACATGTCTGAGTCTTATTTGGTTGCAATTGCAAAGCTCATGCTGTCAATCAAAATGAAGTGGATCGCCGGAAGCGTGTTCATCGGCGTATTGATGATGCCTGATTTAATGTTGGAGTTATTGCATAGCATATTCGAGTTAGTCGAATTTACGTTGGATTCCCTGGTCGAGCATCTTTTTCATACCGACCGCCATACCTCTCAAGTTATCGTATTTTATCTGTTGTTGTCGTTGCTTGCCGTGACGGCCTATCAAACGATTAGGCGCTTTCGGCTCTGGTACGCGCAAAGTAAGGCTTATTTTCTCAATACTGGAAGACGAATCGATATGGTGTGGCGGGACTATTGGCTGCATTCGGCGTTCTTGGAGAAAGCAAAACTATGTGCAGGCTTAACGGCCGGTTTCGGCGTTCTAACGTTGCTATTGTTTACGTAGTCGACGATGTCTGAAGTTTTTCCTAAAAAGTTGCGTGGTTGGCGTTTTGTATTGTTCAACATCTGCTTGGGATTAGGTCACGCCGTCGTGCTGTTTAACGCCGGGGCTTATATCGCCATGTTGCCCCGGGTCGCAGGTGGTTTGGCGATACCGCCGAGCTTTGCTACCTGGACGCAAACTGATTACATGTTGAGCCTGGCTCTGGCTTTTCCGATAGGAATTTGGGCGTCACGGCGCTTGGGCGAATACCGACCGTTGGTTTGGGCCTTCGCCGTGTTCGCCCTGGCTTCTGCCATCTGCGCTTTTAGCAGTTCGCTGTACGAATTTCTGGCGGCCCGCATAGTGTTGGGATTTTCCGGTGGCATCACTTTGCCATTGGGCCAGTCGATGCTGATAAAAGAGTATCCTCAACGACGTAAGAATATCGGGATCGGTGTCTGGACTTTGTTTACTTTGACGCCATTTACTTTCGGGCCACCGTGTGGCGGTTGGGTTGCCGATAACCTCGGCTGGCGCTGGTTATTCATCGTCAATATCCCTATCGCACTGGCAATAGCCGGTATTGTTGGCGCGTTGTTGTACAGGCGCGGAGCCAAACTAATACGGCATCGATTCGATTGGGTCGGTTTTTTGCTACTGTCGGTTTCGTTGGGCGCTTTTCAGACTCTGCTGAATCAAGGTAACGATTGGGATTGGAGTCATTCTCCCTATCTAATGGGGTTGTTAGGGCTTTGTGTGGTGACTCTGAGCTATTGGATAGTCTGGGAACTGAGCGTGCGTCATCCGTTTCTCGATATCCGTTTGTTCACCCAGCGTAATTTTGTCATCGGTACGACGGTATTGTTTGTCGGCTTCATGTTTTTTCAAGGTTTGCTGTCGTTGCTGGTCGTACAGTTGCAACTGACCCTGGGCTATTCGTCGTTTTTGGCCGGTTTAGTGTTTTTGCCGATGGCGATTTTTGCCAAGCCGGTTGCCGGCGGTTTTCATCAAATCGTCAAATATGTCGATGCCCGGTTATTGGCATCGCTCAATCTGTTTGGGTTCGCCGCCAGTTATTTCTGGTTAAGCCGATTCGAAAATTTTGACGCCTATCAACAGTTGTTCTGGCCCAAATTACTGGAAGGCATTTGTCTAGGGAGTTTTTTCGCACCGCTGACGGCGTTGCTGCTGCATGGCTTGCCGCCGGATAAACAATGGCGGGCGGTGGAATTGGCCACATCGCTACGAATTGCGGCCGGAGCCATCGGTATTTCCTTTCAAGGCATCGTGTTCTATTTCCGTAAGCCGTTGCATATGAATCATTTCGCCGAAACCCGCACGGCGTTCGACGAGCGTTTTAGCGATTCTGTCGAACTCCTGAAAGGAGTCGGATTTGACGACGCCTCAGCGCTAAGACCGCTAATTGAGGTAGGGCGCGAACAGGCGGCGATTAGGGCGATTAACGATGCATTTTGGCTCGCCGGGTGCGTGTTCGTCGCCTTGGCAATGCTAGTTTGGTTCGCTTATCCGACTAGGCAGCCGGCCATGGGGACACTGGCGCAACGGTTGCGACGCCGGGCTATGGCATTGTTGGTCAGGGAGGTGTGAGTGTCCTTGGGTAATTTTAGAATCTTACTCATCTATTCGTTAATGACAGGGTGTGCCTTACTGCCGGAACCGAGTGAACGAGCTGAAATGCTTGACGTTCCGAAATTCGATAAGACACTTGCCTCTATCGATTCTAATCTGAGCGGCGATTGGCCCGAGCTGAAGTGGTGGCGGCAATTCCGATCGCCGGAATTGAACCGATTAATTGCCATCGCAACAGAGGATAATCCTGACTTGAAAAAAGTTAAGGCCCGCCTACGCCAATCCCAGGCTGTAGTCGATGTGAAAGCGGCGGAGCTGTATCCGACTGTCCAGGCTAACGTTAGTTTCAGTGCACAACGTTTCTCAGCCAATAGCACTCAGGCAAAATTGGCTGGCGAACATTTTCGCCAAGTGTTGATCAATCCATTGATACTGCGCTATCACTTCGATTTATGGGGACGAGACAAAGCGGCTCTGCAGGCCGCTGTGGGTGAAGCGATGGCCAGCGCAACGGAATTGGCGGATGCGCGTCTACTATTGTCTGTTGCAGTCGCGAAAGCTTATTTCGATTTGTCGTCGTCGGGGAAAAAAGAGCTTAGCGCGAAGCACCTCGTAGCCTGTCGGGAGCAACTATTACACCTGAATCAAGTACGTCTGCAGCAGGGATTGGCTGCGACAGGCGCTGTGCTCGATGCCGAAAGGACCTTGCATCAGGCTAGGCAACAGAGACTGGCGATAACGGCCGAAATAGCTGCATTTCGCCATCGTCTGGCCGTATTGGCGGGCAAGGGGCCCGATTGGGGGGATGACATCGTTGTTGTCGACGGGCGGCTCCCGGCTGAACCGGGTTTGCCGGCGGATTTGCCCTTGCATTTGTTGGCCCATCGTCCGGATGTGGTGGCGACACGTTTGCGGGTTGAAGCTGCCGCCGAGGAGATAAAGATGGCGGATACCGCATTTTACCCTGACGTTAATCTGATTTCTTTTGCCGGTCTACACAGTGTCAGCTTGTCCGATGTGCTTCTGCAAGGTTCCAGTCTAGCCTACGCAGTGGGACCGTCTATAGAATTTCCATTGTTCGAAGGCGGTCGGTTACGAGCCAATCTGGCTTATCGTGGAGCAGCATACGATGAAGCGGTCCAACGTTATAACAGTGCGCTGCTCAGGGCGGTTCAGGAGGTGGCTGATGCATTAGTGCGATGGCAGGAAAGCGATCGACGCCTGGCCGAGCAGCGCAGAACCATGGCAGCGGTTGGAGAAACGCTTAGACTGGCGGAAGTACTTTATCGGCAAGGATTAAATGACAGGATTCAGTTATTGCAAGCGCGAAGCGCCGAATACGATGAACGCTTACGCTTGGCTTCGATGGAAAACCAACAATTTCGGGCGGCTATGGAACTCATGAAAGCTCTGGGTGGAGGCTTCATAGCGACATCTTTCGAGTAAACAGAGTATGCGAAAAACAGTAAGACCCAAGGAAATTATACGTCAACGCAACCGCCGTTTAATCGCAGTGACGGCGTTATTGCTATTGGTTGGATTATCCTATTTCGGCTACCGTTGGGTTTCCAACCGCGACTGGGTGACAACAGACGACGCTTTTATCAAGGGCCATTTGATTGCCGTTAAGGCGCAGACTTCCGGTACTGTTGTTGAGATCCTTGCGGAAAACACTCAACGGGTTGAAAAAGGGCAGATATTGGCTCGGCTCGATGGGACTTTGGCCCGAATTGCATTACAACAAGCTCAGGCCGAACTGGGTGAAACCGTACGCGATATTGTTGCTTTGCAGGCCAATATCGAAACGTTGCAACAGCGAATTATCGCCAGAAAGGCATCGTTGAACCGCATTCGCCACGATTTGCAACGATTACGGGCGGCGGCGAAGGAAGGGGCTGTGTCCGACCAGAGCGTGCAAAACGCGGAGGACCGACTCCTCCAATTGAATGCGGAAATTGCCGCCATCCGCTCCGAGAAAGCGGGTATCGAAGCGCAGGTAAAAGCTGATTCTGTGGAAATACATCCAGCCGTCGAAAAAGCGAAAAGCCGATTACGTCGAGCCTATCTGGAATACCGGCGCAGAAACATCATCGCTCCGGTTTCCGGTTACGTTGCCAAGCGCCGGACTCAGGTCGGCGATCGAGTTGAGCCTAATTCACTTTTATTGGTGATCGTGCCGCTGCAGGACTTGTGGGTAGAAGCGAACCTGTTGGAAACCAAAATTGCCAGAGTTCGCCCGGGGCAGGTGGCTGAAATCAAGGTCGATGCTTACAACGACGAACGCGTTTATCATGGCGTGGTGGAAGGTATCAATCCCGGAACCGGCAGTACCTTCGCCTTGTTACCGACCGATAACGCCACCGGTAATTTCATCCATATCGCCGAACGCGTTCCGGTTCGCATCGCCCTTGATCGAGAGGAATTACGAAAGCATCCGATACAGCCGGGCCTGTCGACTTTGACCCGAATCAAAATTTCCAATTTCGGACAAACCATGCCGCATTCGGAGGTAAGTCTCTTCTCCGAATCTTATCGCACGGATGTGTATGAGCATGAACTGGATGGAGTGGAGCAGTTGATCAATGACATTATCGCAGCTAATAATTAAAGTCGTTCGCAAATTGATGCTGAAACCATGGTTGGATTTAATGTAAGTGGATCTTAGCTACAATTTTCTTTGATTAGAAAAAAAACCGCCCAGGGTTCAAGAACACCTTCTTCTTGCCATGGGACCAGTTCCTCGGCATTTGCATATAACAATTCTCCCTCATCATCGATTTCGGCAGTTACCGCTTCATTACCGAGATTGGCTATCATCGTTAAAACTGATTCATCTCCTAAGGTCCATTGCATAAACAGCACCTGATTGCCGAAAATTCGGCATCGAGGTTGTCGGCCTTTAATGTCGTTAAGTTTTGGACATATACGTTCTCGGCGGATGCGCAACAATTTACGGTGTAACGTTAGCCAATCGACGTGAGGTGGGTCTTTGAGTTCGTCCCAGTCAAGCACCGCAGAACGATATGTTTCGACAGCGTTCGGTAGCGGAATTTTTGCCTTCATCTTCGGATCGCGGAACTCCCGGAATCCGGCAAAGGATTTTAAACGTCCGCGCGCGACTCGACGCCCCAAATCGTCGGGAAAGTCGACAAAATAGGTAAAAGGAAGTTGGCTGGCCCACTCCTGACCCATGAATAACATTGGCGGTGACGGCGATAACAGTAGAATGATGGTTGCCGCCCTCAACGCTTCAGGTGCGCAAAGGTTCGAAAGACGTTCTCCCAGAGCGCGATTGCCGATCTGATCATGATTTTGTAAAAACGATACGAAAGCGGTGGGCGGCAGGTCCGCGCTTGACTGGCCGCGAGGCTGATCGCCCCGAAATGCGGATCGTTCGCCTTGATAGGCAAAGCCTTCGGCCAGACAGCGCCCGAGATGGTAATGAGGTTGCTCGATGTAATCCTGGTAATAGCCGCTATCCTCGCCGGTGAGAAGTACATGCAGGCTGTGATGAAGGTCGTCGTTCCACTGAGCATTGTAATGCCAGTTCGGGGCAGTCGGATCGGGCCTTAAGTAATGAGAGCTATTGTGATCATTTTCCAAAACCAAATGTATCTGCCGCTGTTGGCCGGGACCTTCACGGACCGCTTCAGCTAAATCGTGCAGGAAGTGTCGCTTGGAATCGTCGCGAATGGTATGCACGGCATCCAATCGTAAACCGTCGAAATGATATTCTTCTAGCCAATGCAGCGCGTTATCGATAAAAAAACGGCGGACCCAACCGCTGTCTTTGCCGTCGAAATTGATGGCCTTGCCCCAGGGTGTACTCAGGCGGTTGGAAAAAAAGCGGGGAGCGTAATGATGCAAGTAATTACCTTCCGGGCCGAAATGATTGTAAACAACATCGTTGAATACCATCAGTCCTTTGCTATGAGCGGTATCGATTAAATCCTTCAAATCGTCCGGTGATCCATAGCGGCTTGCGGGCGCAAACGGCAACACGCCATCATAGCCCCAGTTGTAATGTCCGGCAAAGTCTGCAATCGGCAAGAGTTGTATAGCGTTGATGCCCAGGTCGACGAGATAATCTAACCGCATTTTTAACTCGGTAAATGTGCCTTCCTTGCTGAAAGTGCCGACATGCAATTGGTAAAGCACCGTCTTTTCCCATGGCAGTCCTTTCCAGTCTTTATCCTTCCATTGCCACGATTCAGGATCGATAATTTGGCTGGAATCATGTACATCATCCGGTTGAAATCTGGAAGCGGGGTCGGGGATGAAAATTTTTTGGTCGATTCGGTAACGGTATCGGTATCCCGGAGCGGCCAATGAAGTCGTTAGCGTAAACCAACCTTGAGCTTCGCGCGCCATCGCTAGACGGAATTTTTCATTCGATCCTTGTAGGTGCAGTTCTACAGCACGGGCGGAAGGCGCCCATAGGCGGAAATTGATTCGTCCATCATCTAAAATCCGGGTGCCGAATGGCATATCGCGCTTGCTTTGCACAGTTGGTATGGTGATTAAGCCAGGGACACGTTAGTTTCCGCTTCGCGCGGCGTGAAGCGAAAAGGTTTGAATATAATGGGAAGGTTGGGTTTGCATGGTATCTTAACTCTCTTCTCGTTATATCGAATCAGAAATTTTATACCCGATTTCAAACGACAAAGAAAGACAGTAGATCTTTTAGGACCTTAAGTTCCAATCCAGAATTTAAGGACACAGGCCCAAGAGGGATGCATAAGCTATCGGAATATCATTTCGGGAAATAGGATAAATATTTTCAACCCTGTTAAAAATGGTCGAAAAAAATGAGTTGAATGTATGATTGTTTACATCGATGATAACTTAAATATCCTACAGTTGTTCATTTCTTGCTTGCAGGTTAGTAATAGCAAATCTCTGAACAACCGTTGAATTTCCTTTTGATCACCAAGCTCGCCGTTGCTTCGATAGCTCCAGGTGACACTAACGGCACCGGTTTCCGCATCGACAATTTGTAATTGCGGGACGGAATTCTCCAACCACGCATAGATGTGATAACCCATGATTAGCTCCCGAACTTTCCTTAATTCAAAGTTGTTTTTTGTTGGTTTTCCGCCTGAAAGGTAGTGTAACCAACTTGAGGTTGGCTAATCGCTATATTCAGGTTTGTCGTTAGTTGCGTTAAGGTGTCCCAATCCAATCGCATTGAAACACCGGACAAGTTTAGGTAAACGATTCCGCAATTCGAGCATCGCCATAAAGAACAAGTTTCCGATGAAACTAAAGGCCGAACGATACATTGTGTATTTTTCATGATATTTCTCCTGGAATGTTATATAAATGATAATCATTCGCATTTAAAAAATCAAGAAATATGTCATCGAACCATTACTTTGAATGACGGAAATAATATTGATGGATATCGGCTTTACGCTGATTTTTTTGACAGAACTTATCTATCCGTCTGACCCTATAGGCCCAATGAGCAGGGTGGGTCGGTAACCGTTTAAGCGCCGAAGCAGACTTCCAGAGTTGCTATCGGTGTCCGCTTTGGCCCGGCGCTTTGCGGTTGGAGGAAGGCGTAATGACGCAATCA
>JBNLEI010000056.1:0-3178 GCA_050304855.1 Methylococcaceae bacterium | reverse complement strand
ACTCTTATTAAAATATTGCCGATGAATCGGACCGGAAAACAACTCGTCATAGTTTAATGATTCGGAAAACCCATGATCACCCTGTATAAATTCGGCCCTATTGAGGATGTCTGTGATCCGAGCCCGTTCTGCGTCAAAGTGGAAGCCTATTTGCGCATGGTCAATTTGCCCTATGAGGCCCGATGCGGTGCCCAGTATTTACGAAAAGCGCCTAAACGCAAGTTGTCGTATATTGAAGATAACGGCCGACTCATTGCCGATTCCACATTTATTCTGAAGTATTTGAAAGACACTTACGGGGACACTTTGGATGCTGGTTACAACACCGAAGACAAGGCGATAAGCCATGCCATCAGCAAAATGATTGAAGAAAATCTGTACTGGAACCTGGTTTATGCTCGTTGGCAACTTGAATCCAACCGGATCACGATCAAGGACAAGTTTTTCACCGGTTTGATATGGCCACTCAATCGAATCGTTCCTGTTGTAGCCCGACGCCAGTTCAGCAGCGCGCTCTATTATCAGGGACTGGGACGCCATTCGGAAACCGAAATCCTTGAAATCGGAAATCGTGACCTTAACAGGTTGTTGAAAAACGGCCCGATGCCTTCGGCTCCAAGCCTTATTTTTAACTTCATTTAACGGCTGGAAGCTGGATCAGCGCTGAAATCCGGGTTTTAGCCGGTATTTTCAGCCTCTGTTGAGGCTTAATCCGCCTTTCGGCGAATTTCAGGCGCACGACCGCCTAGGCGGTTGAATACCGCCAGCCGAAAATGCGGCTCATCCGCGTCAAGTTGTAAGCAGCGAAGGTGAACACGGCCTCGGCAGCCACCTTCTGTAGGCCGCGGAATTTCGTTTGGCGAAGGCGGCCGACTGTCTTCGACCAACCGAAGACCTCTTCGATCCGCTTGCGCACTTTCAGGCTGGTCCGGTAACCGTCGTGCCGCGTGGTCCGCTGGTCAATCGCCGAGCCTTTGGCTTTTTGCGCGACGTGCGGCGTTACCTTGTTCTTGCGCATGGCCGCCACGAAGGCCTGGGTGTCGTAACCCTTGTCTGCCCCCAGCGTGGCACCCGGCTTGGCAATACTCCGTTTCACCATGTCCTTGGCGGCATCCCGCTCCGCCGTGCCGGTGGCGGGGGTGACTGCCACGTCGACCACCAGCCCGTTGCGGTTTTCCATCAAGACGTGACCCATGAAACATAACTGCGACTTGTCCCCTTCGTTTTTCTTGTACAGCCGGGCGTCGGGGTCGGTGCTCGAAGCGTGGGTGTCGTTCGAACGTTTCTCGCCCTTGAAATCGACCGAGGGATTGCGGCTCTGATCCGCTGGCGGAGGGGTGGTTCCGTCCTTCCGCACGAAACTTTTCATCGACGCCCACGCCTGGATTAGTGTGCCGTCGACCGAGAAATGCTCGTCGGAAATTAGTTCTTTCCATTCCGCAAGCAACAGCACGCGCTCAAAAAACAATCGGCTCATCTTCTCGTTCAGCAGGCGGTCGCGATTGGCGCTGAACGTCGAATGATCCCACACCGCATCGTCCATGGTCAGGCCGATGAACCAGCGGAACAGCAGGTTGAAATCGATCTGCTCCACCAACTGTCGCTCGGAGCGGATGGAAAACAAGACTTGTAGCAGACTGGCGCGCAACAGGCGTTCCGGCGGAATTGATTCCCGACCGGTGCGGGCGTAAAGGGCGCCGAATTCGGCGTCCAGCGTCGTCAGCAGGATGTCGACCACCGCCCGCAGCTTGCGTAGTGGATGATTTTTAGGAATGCGTGCTTCCAGGGTTCGAAAGCTAAACAGTTCTTCTTGGGTAATGTCGGCGCCGCGCATGGGAGAGATGCAACCTCGGAATATCTTGCAATGGAATTATTTTACCCTATTTTACAGGAACTTATATAATTTCATGGAGTTCTGGAAACGAAATGATGCGGCTTTCCGGGGGGGAGAAAATCAACAGCCTGTTAATGGCGATCCGTTCGAGATTATGTTCTTCGATAATATTCCGTCGATTTCTATTTCACCACAAAAGAGTCCTTCTTTGAAGCCACCATCCGATCCGACACCTGAACCTCCGACCGCAACGATTGATTACTCAACATTCGGAATAATGATATTGCACTATGCCGGTCCTCATCCTGGTTTGATGAAAACAGTGAATTTTGGTAGCAATTCAGTAAAATTTAAAAGGTTCAATACTAAAAGCTCAACCTCGGTCGGTCATAGTATGGCTGAAGGCGGACTTGGTGTGGGTGCGGTGCCTTATTGGAAAACTCCGGCTTACGGAAAAAAAAGACCGCGAGCGGAAAAGTTTTCTTCAGCGGGAGGGACGCCGATACTTTTTGATATCAATTGAAACAGGCTTGGGGTGCCCATTGTGTGTATGCAACCGGCCATTATGGCTCCGGATGGTGCTGACAACTCTTTCTTTGGTTCGAGGGACACAGACAAAACCCAATTTCCAAATTTCTTTGGTACTTCTGCGGCTGCCCCACATGCAGCTGGCTTAGCGGCGTTGTTAATCGATTTAGCACCATCTTTGACGCCCGATCAAATCTATGACTGGATGAAAGCCTCTACGATTGACATGAATGATCGCCGCACTAAAGGCTTCGATAAAGGTTTTGATTTCGGTACGGGTTACGGCATGATTCAAGCTGATACGTTGTTGATGTCAACGTCCTTGCCTCTTACTTTGAAGGGTCAAAAATAACCACTGATAATATTCCCGTGACGTTGAATGTTAGAATTACCCTTCGTTTTATAATTCCGGCATGAAACGTACACGGGTATTTCGACGTAGTCGACATTTATTTCGCCAGATTTGAGTGTTTCACGTCAACAATGTTGGTTATGATGGCTAAGTTCATGTGGATGCCCTGAACGCTTCCAATATCGCCAATGCCTGAGTAATCGGAGCGTTCTTAAACAAAATAACCACTCATTTACGTAATTGAGGAGAATAAAGATTTATCTCAGTATGTCTTGTAAAAATAAAATACGAGAAGTCCTTGGGTCGATTAGGTAAAAACGAATGACCGCAAGATTCAATCTATTCAATTGGGATTTGTAATCAAAACAGCATGAACGGCGAACCATTTTCGATGGGAATTCGAACTTCTACATCTCTTTTTCGATTACTGTTTGTGTTTACAGGTGCTATTCTCGTATCGTGCG
>JBNLEI010000055.1:0-12043 GCA_050304855.1 Methylococcaceae bacterium | reverse complement strand
CGAGTTTGCTAACTGAATAGCTTTATATCCTGATAAGCTGACTGATGGTTATAGCCGAATAACTAGAAATTTTGATTTGGACGAATGGAAACAGTATTTTGGATTAAGGTTCTACAAGTCGATTTGTCCTTCAAATTACATAAAGCTTATAACGCTCAATGAGCTAACAATTAATTTGGTTATGGTCCATAAACTTAGTAACATCATATACGGTTACGATTTCTTCATATCTTATACTTGGAGCGATGGCAGACCCTATGCTAGAGAGCTTTACAAACAACTCACAGCGCTTGATTTTATTTGTTTTCTTGATGATGTTAACTATAAGAAGGGCGATGATTGGAGTTTGGTTGGAGCAATAGCATTACGCCACACTGGTAAGCTGCTGCTGGTCGGAACACCCGATATAGCCAATTCAGATCCTGTTTTTCGTGAATTACAAGTCTTCAAAAAAACCGGAAGAGAAATTATCCCTATTGATATCGGGCGGACGTTTGAAAAATTTCCGGCCGATTCAAAAATTATGGAAATTATCCATCCGAAAATTCTGCGTATTGAGGAGACCAAATACCAAAAACAAAAGGGGCCCTCTGATAGTACGATTCAGGCGATCCAAAAAAGTTTTGACCTGACCAAGCAAAACGTTAAGCGAATAAGGTATTTGAGAATTGCTATCGTAATTTTGTTGGCCCTATTGGCTTTGGCTACTGGCTTATGGAAACATGCCGATCGGCAAACAAAAATTGCCAATATTGAGCGCGACAATGCTGAGCGAAAGACTCGCCAAGCCAATGCCTCTGCTTATACCGTTGGATCAGAACTAACGCGTGAAGAATTTCCTCAACTATCCGGATTGTTTGCTGCTGAAGCTATTAAAGCGACAAAAAATGATGAGGTATTGTCATCCGCTGAACAAGCAGTACGTACTACGCTGGAAAGTATTTCGGGTTTTGTATTTCCCGCTGATGGAGCGGGAACGCACGTTCTAAATCAAAATTGGTTAGCGACAAACAAGGGCGACGGGGTCGTCCGCATTTGGGATATCTCTATAGATCCTTTTCATCCGGTTCTGGAGATCAATGAGCAAGGCGGGCCGATAGCGATTGGCGGCACTGGTCGATGGATGGTAACTCTAACTGCTGATGGAACAGCGAAACTTTGGGACCTTGAATCGGAAAATTTGTCTCAATCTGTTCGTGTTCTAAGCCATGATTCCGGCGTTATAGAGGATGCATTGTTTGCTGCGGATGGCCAATGGCTTGTTACGCTCAGTAAAAAAAAGACCGATAAGCGAGTTAAAACGGTTCTACTCTGGGATCTAAAAAAATTAAATGCCCATGCTGTCGGTAACGAATTATTAACTGAGTCAGGAAAAGTATGGGAAGGGTTCCATGCGCAATTAGAACTTGGACCCAATGGGCGTTGGTTAGTAATTCAAACGTATGATAAAGATGGCAGTTTTGGCGATTCAAGTTCTAATGTTGAGCTTTGGGATTTATGGAGTAACGATCCCGTTTCGAGTGGACGTAAGGTGTGGAGCGGTAATTATCGTGATGTCGTTTTCGCACCGAGTGGTCGCTGGTTGGCTATTACCGAGATCGCCTCTAGTTCTGTAGACATCAATTCCTATGAAAACGAAAAGGAATTCAGGCTTTATGAGGACGCTCAGTGGATAAACCTTTTGGATCTAAACTCCGATACGCCGTTTAAGATCGCCCATCGACTACCTCATTTTACTGTCGACCAAGGTGGCAGGGGTTGGTATTTAAGCTTGCTTTTTTGGGAAAAAGGCCGATGGCTTGCGTCTGCAAGTGACGATGGAAGTATCAGGTTATGGGATCTTCAGTCAGAAAATCCTTCTCGTAGCTCGTTTTTATTGGACGCGGGAGCGCAGAATTTGATGGGATCTGGTGTTGTTGGTTCTGTTGGCGTTAGCGATATGGCTATAGATTTTAATGGACGCTGGTTTGCTGCGGCTAAAGGACGGAATGTCGTGTTATGGAATCTAAAAGCCAACGAACCGAGAAAAAGTAAACAGACATTAACGGAGCATGAAGGAGCGATTAATGCTGTAAGCATAGATCCGACCGGACGGTGGTTGGTTGCAGGTGCAGATGATCAAAATGTGCGTGTGTGGGATCTTCATGATCTACAAATTCCAAATACCGCTCGCAAGCTGCGCGGACATGAAGGCTCTGTATACGATGTTAGTTTCGATCCCACCGGGCAATGGCTTATCACTTACGGCGATTACTTAAGGATTCATAACTTAACTGGACAGAATTTTACCCAGGAGTATCCAACTATCATCCACGCCGAGAATGATATGAGTATGAGTCCAATCATCGATCCTAGCGGAAGATGGTTAATCACTGCCCGGCATCGCTATGGCCAGCTCTGGGAACTTGGTAAAGCCAGTCAACCTGTGTTGATAAATGAATGGCCGTTTGTCGGATCGGCTGAACCGTTTAGTACATATGGTGAAGACGGGTCTGATTGGAAATTTTCGCTTGAAGAGAACCAGCTGATCTCGCAAATAACACACACTATTGGACTTGATGAACCAGTTAATACCTTTATTGCGATTAGTTTTTGGAATCTTGATAACAGATTACTTGAAAGACGATATCGTCTGCTTGAGGAATACGAATTTGCGGGGCATAAATCCAGCCCGGATGGGCGTTGGCTACTAGAAAAAACATTAGAGGTCCGAGAATTTTCCGGACTTTGGGATACTCAAGAGAACAAATGGTTCGCATTAGAAGCTGAAGAAACTTCATCCGAATCGGCTACGGCAATTTTCTCGCCAAACAGCCGATGGTTAGTAATTGTAGACCCTAATGATCCAATTATTAGAATATGGGATTTGCAATCTGAAACACCGGGAAAAGTCAGATTTCGGTTGCAACAATATCGAGAAAATGAGGATAACAATTCTCTCTTTATTAGATTTGCATTCGATAGAAAGGGACGTTGGCTGGTTACTAGCTATGATGCCCGAAAGGCTCGCATATGGGATTTAGAGGACGAAAAACCGGATCGAAGCTATCGAACGGTTCGTGATTTATCAGACCACGTTCGCGATCAAACATCTTTGATACATGTCGGGCATGATGCTCAATGGGTAGCGGTGGTTGGTGAGAAAAGCAAAATTTGCCGAGTCTGGGACCTAAAGAATGGCGATTTGCAACCGTCAAGGCATATGCTAGCCAAACACTCCGAAACGGCTGAGATGATGGGAATTAGTCCTAAAGGCCGCTGGATCGTTACAGATAGCGCTGATAAAACTATTCGACTTTGGGCCCTGGATTCAAAGCGTTCGGGCGATGAAGTCTCGCTAATTCATTCCGTGGCTGGATTAGTTGTGTCTGTAAAGGTTGATCCGACGGAACATTGGTTAGCCGCTGAGACTGAAGATGGCAAGGTACACTTGTGGGATATAAACTCAGGAAAACCCTCAAATACCCACCAAGTGGTCGGTGATTTTGGTAAATCTAAAATTCAAGATGTAGCATTTGATCCCTCTGGAAAATATCTCATGATTAATTCACCAGAGACTATTTGTGAATTGAGAGATTTAGGATCTGAAGATCCGTTTCAAATCATTCGCCAATTTAAATGTTCTGAAATCGCCGATTTTCTTTCTATTGACACGAGAGGACGTTGGGCTTTGGTTAACCTTGGTGACAATCAACATGCACTTTTCAATGTTTATACTGATAAGCTTGTTGAAGTGGACAGAGATCATCATGTTATCGGTGATAGAAATGGGGGCTGGTTAATTACATCATCCTTTGATTCTGATGGCAGCGGGCGCATAATACATAGCACACGAGAAAATTTTTTACCCAATCCGATTACGAAAATTGCTCCATTAACAGATGTTACTCTTGTAGAGAATGTTAAGGATGAAATTGCCATCGGCGTAGGTCCAAAACATCGCTGGTTGGTTACCAAAAATGAACAGTCGTCTCAACAAGTAAGTCTTTGGGACTTGGCGACTAAAGATCCTAAAGCTAGCGTAATAGGATCGTACGATTACGACGATCATTTTTTTGCGCGAGCGGTTATCGGACCGAAAGGACGTTGGTTGGTAACGAACGGTGGCGAAAATACGATTCGCGTATGGGATTTATATGGTGATCATCCAACGCAAACAAACGCAACAATTTTAAGAGGGCACCAGGGGGCAGTGATTGCTTTAGCCATTGGTCCCGAAGACCGATGGTTGATATCTGGGAGTGAAGACGGTACTGCCATATTGTGGGACCTAACGAGTAACAATATTCAAAACACTGCTCAGATCCTAGGTGGCCATGCGGGTAAGGTTGAACAAGTGGCGATTAGTTCTCAAGGTCATTGGGCGATTACTAAAGACGAGGCAGGAAATGTTAGGCTCTGGGATATTAAATTGAAAACTCTCAAAGGCCGCCTTAGTAAGGCAATAGGGCGTAACATGACGGAAGAGGAGTGGAAAAAGTATTTTCCAGATCGGCCTTATTGCCCTACTTTTCCTGAGCTTAAGGCACCTGTTGGAGTTTATGTTTCACCTAGCTGTTCTAGCTGGAATTAGTTTTTAGGATATGAAATTTTTTCAGATCGAGTTAGCCTTTTGAGATAGCATGCTTTTGCTACCGAAATTACGCTTAACCATAAAAAGATGCGGTAGGCGTAGGAATAATTTAAATCCCTTTTAGACAACTATTAAAAATACAAATAGTTTTAATTATGATATAAACTCATAGCTCAGTTGTTAACTGCGGGAGCTGATGATGTCTTCAACCGGGTCGAATATTACGAACAATTATCACGAACGGGTTGTTCAATTTACTGCCGGAGACGGTCGGGAACTCAATCTGATTAACGTTCGTGGCGATTCGCCACCGAGTAAAGGTCCGGTGATTCTGGTTCATGGCGCCGGTGTGAGGGCGAATATTTTTCGGGCACCGGTGGAAACCGATATCGTCGATGCCTTGATTGCAGCCGGTTACGATGTTTGGTTGGAGAACTGGCGGGCCAGTATCGATTTTGCCCCTAATTTGTGGACGCTTGATCAAGCTGCACTATATGATCACCCGCAAGCGGTCAAAACCGTTGTTGAGGAAACCGGCGTGGATCAAGTAAAAGCGATCATTCATTGCCAAGGGTCGACCAGTTTCACGATGTCGGCGATGGCCGGTTTAATTCCGGAGGTAACGACGATCGTCAGCAATGCCGTATCGTTGCATCCGGTAGTTCCGGCATGGTCGGAATTCAAACTGAAATACCTGGTTCCTCCCGTTAGATTGATGACGAAGTATCTCAATCCTCACTGGGGGGTGGAGGCGCCGACGCTGATTGCCAAACTGATTACCCTGCTGGTCAACCTGACGCATCATGAATGTAACAATGCAGTGTGTAAACAAGTCAGCTTTACCTACGGCAGCGGATTTCCAGCGTTGTGGAGTCATGAGAACCTCAATGAGGAAACCCATGAATGGGTGAAGCAGGAATTTGCCGAAGTACCGTTGCGTTTTTTCGAACAGATACTCCGCTGTATTAAACATGGTAGCTTGGTGTCCGTGGAAGGATTTGATGAGTTGCCGGCTGATTTCGCAAAAACGGGTCCGAAGACCGATGCCCGCTTCGCTTTTTTTGCAGGCGAGAACAATCTGTGTTTTTTGCCGGTCAGTCAGATTAAAGCGTACGAGTACTTTTCCGAACGACGGAAAAACTATCATTCTTTGCATGTGTTACCCGATTACGGCCATTTAGACGTATTTATGGGTAAAAATGCGGCGAGAGATACTTTTCCACTGATTATTGCCGAGTTAGATAAAGATTGACTTAACAGCCTTTTGCATCGCGTCAAATAATCCGGTGATGTCATCAGGAGGGTGGCTTTATTTTTTAGGTCAATAGACGATGTTTAATACGATGCCGCAATACTTCGATTGAGACATCTTCAGCAGCGGCACTCGCTGCCGTATGCTTCTGATTGTCGGGGCGTTATGAAATCCTAACCGGAAATACTGCAGAGGGATTTACCATAATTTTTGATTCAGGGGGGATTTATGTTTTGTGTTCCAAAGCGCATTAAAGACTATGCGGGGCGTTTTGCTCTGGTGGACGGGATTCCCTTTAAGCTGCCGGTGAAGGCGACCAATTCGCCGGCCATGATGGCGATTTTTCCAATCGATGCCGAAAAAGCCAAAGCTTTCCTTCCGAAAACCGGGATTCATCCGTTTCGTTTGTGGAACAAGGGATTATTGGTCGTTACGGTGATCGATTACCGAGAAACCACGATTGGCAAATATGTCGAGTATAGTATCGGCATTGCTTGCACTCATGGTGCCAGACCTGCGCCTAGATTATTGCCGGCTTTGTTTATGAATTTTTTCAAAACCGGTCAATATGTAGTCGATTTGCCGGTTTCGTCCGAAATATCGGTGAAAGGTGGCAAAGGTATCTGGGGAATGCCCAAACATCAGGGCCATCTCGATTTCAAAATTTCGGATACCAAAATCAGCAGCCAATACGATTTAGATGGCAAACTGGTGGCCTATGTCGAAATTGAGCCTCCTAAACTGACCTGTTTGCCGGTTAAGGCACGAGCATCCAATTATTGCTCTTTCCGCGGCATGTTGATGAAATCCGATGTTTTCCTCAATACACGTTTTGGTGTGCGACTATTCGGCAAAGCGAAGGCCCGTTTTGTGATCGGGGATCATCCTCGTTTGCAGGCTATGAAATCGTTGGATATCGAGGATGCCATCGCCACGGTCTATTTACCGGGTATCGGCGGCGTTCTAGACGACCATATCGAAAGCTGGTTTCTTGATTACGATCAGCTACCCGATAAAGTGCCGGAAGGGTTCGAGTCCGTGATCAACTTGAGCTTGAGCGAGGAATGGCTGTCGCCTCCTGATGCACCGATTCCCCCTGAATGATGCCGGAAGCTAGCTATTTTCGGTGTTTTAACGAGCATAGGAGAATTATATGACTGTCAATATACCTCAGGGTGCTGCCGCAAACGATGGCGGAACGCCGAAGCGCGCTTTGATTCTGCCTGGAGGCGGATTGCGGCTTTCCTACGCTGCCGGTGCGCTGACCGAAATCTTCGAACGTGGATTGACCTTTCAGTTAATGGATGGCACTTCCGGCGGCTCGCTGAATTTGGCGATGTTATTGTCGGGGCTGCAGGCGGATGAAATCTGTCGGCGTTGGCGTAGCCTGAACATGTTCGATACCATTGCCTTTCGGACAATGAAAGAATGCGTCAGAGACCCTCGTTTCGTTGCCGCAGGCAGTGCCGAAGGGTTTCGGAAAAAGGTCTTTCCGCATTTGGGTATAGATTTCGGCAAAATTCGGGCGGCGCAAGGTCTTCAAGCGACTTTCAATCTATGCAATTTCAGCACTAAAACCAACGAAGTTATTATCCATCAGGCTATGACGGAGGATTATCTGGTCGCCGGCATGTCGCTGCCCGGCGCTTTCGCTCCGGTCCGTATCAATGGCGTTAATTATCTCGATTCCGGGTTTATTCAAGATGCCAATTTGATGGAGGCTGTCAAAAGAGGGGCTAATGAACTATGGTTAATCTGGATTATGGGCAACATACCGAGATACCGTAGCGGAGCTCTTAATCTTTATGTACAGATGCTGGAAATGAGCGCGAACGGCGCACTTATCAAGGAAATCGAGCAAATTAGGGAAATCAATCAACGCATAGCGGCGGGTGAACTAGTCTATGGTCACCAGGAGCCGATCAGACTGCATTTAATTAAACCGGCGCATCCGTTGCCGCTGGATTCGGCGTTGTACACGGGACAGGTCACGCATGCCCGATTAATCGAAATGGGTCGCGAGGATGCCCGCAATTATTTTAACAACATGCAACAGGAGGGGGTTCCGTTGGAACCTAAGGTACTGACTATGACAGAACAAAATCCGGGAATATTTTTTAAGGAAACCATGGCTGGCGGTTTCTCGTTGGATGCGACCGAGCCGAAAGATGGCAAGGCCAAAGGTAATCGCGCCGGTACTGAGCTGGCGATGCACGCCGAAGTGACCATTGACGATATCGATCAATTTATCGACCAGCCGGATCATCCTGGCCATTTGGCCGGGAGTATCGATTTCTCTCCAATGGGGATGGGCATCAAAGCTCATACCGGCGTATTTAACCTGTTCAGTCCGACCGACGACCCGAGACTGAAATTGATGGTTTACGAACTGGGGTTCGAACATAACGGGGAACAATATTATTTGGCAGGCAAAAAAGAAGTTCGCGACGATCCTGGGTTCGATCTTTGGTCCGATACTACGACCCTGTATACCCAACTGCACAGAGGCACCGATAAAAGCGGTGCGGTCGTGGGGGCCGGGATTTTAACGTTGGGAGTCGGGGATCTGATCAAGCTGGTTTCGACTATGGTGGTCACGAATGCCGATTCGGGGATCAATAAGGTCGAGACCATTGCAAAATTCGGACGGTTTTTCTTGGGAGAATTGTGGGATAGCTACGTTAAGCATGCGTGATAGCAAATCCATTATCAGGTCTTGACGACCGGTAGAGATGAACGGCCGGTTACCGACAAAAATAATAACAAGGGGGTTAAATCAAAATGGCGATCGAATACGACTATGAAGCAGTGGTAATAGGCAGTGGCTTCGGCGGATCCATCAATACTTGCCGGCTAGCAAAAAAATGGCCGGGGAAAGTGATGTTGCTAGAACGAGGGAAGCGTTATCCGATGGGTTCTTTTCCGCGCAAACCACATGATATGGCGAATAATTTCTGGAATATAGTCCGTGAAGGCCGTAAGAGACCGAAGAACATCGGTAGCAAGGATATGCACGGTATGTTCGATATCCGCAATTTCGAACATATCGATGCCGTGGTCGGCGCAGGCTTGGGGGGCGGATCGTTAATTTATGCCAATGTGTTTTTGCAGCCTCCCGAAGAAGTATTCGACGACAATTGGCCAGAAACCTGCAAAAAATCGGCTTTGCAGCCTTATTATCAGGTCAGTAAGGAAGTCTTGGGCGCCCGTCCGGCGCCGCAAAACGACGATCCTCGCCGCAAAATTATCCGTACCGATGCTTTTCGGCAATTCGCCGAATCCGAGGGCCGCGAATCGCAACTGTTGGATATCAACGTTTTTTTCGGCAACGATTTCGATAAGCCGTTGGATATCGGTCTGCAAGATAAAAACCGTTACGGCGCGGTGCAGACATCCTGTGTGTATTGCGCCGAGTGCGACGTTGGCTGCAATACCCATTCGAAGAATACTTTGGATCTGAATTATTTGTTTGTGGCCGAACACCGTTATCAGACCGACATTAAAACGGAAGTACTAGCGGAAAAAATCGTCCCATTGAACGAAAAGGGCGAAGAAGATGCTGGTGGCGCCAACGGCGAGTTCGGTTATCGCGTCTACTGGTTGGATTTACTGAACGATAAAGCAGAGCGTAGCGCGGTAACCCGTCGGGTCGTGGTATCCGCCGGAACTTTGGGTACCAACGAACTGCTTTTGCGTTGCCGCGACGTTTATAAAACCCTGCCTGGGATCAACCAGAATCTGGGGCGGCACTTTTCAGGCAACGGCGATTTTCTGTCGTTTGTGATCGACGGAGAAAAACCCATCGATCCTAATTACGGTCCCGTTATCACTCAGGGTACCGATTACAATTTATTTAAGGATTTCAAAAGGGATTCGGCTTTCATTCTTGAAGATGCCAGCTATCCCAATTTTGCCGCCTGGTATTCGGAGGGCATCAAGCCCGGATTTTCGCACTTGTATGCGATTATCAGAACGTTGAAATTACTCTACCAGCGTTTCAAAAACGGCATTACTACCGGTCGTATAGGTTATGCTTTTAACGAATTGTTGAAAGGCGATGTGTCTTATACCAGCAGTGTTCTGCTGTGTATGGGGATCGATAAAAGCAACGGTGAGATGATGCTGGATGAAAATGGTTTCCTGAATCTGAAATGGCCTTATAAAGACAGCATGTCGTTATATCAGGCAATATTGGACACGGGCGAGCGTTTCAAAGCTTGGTGCTGCGGTAAATTTTTCGTGCCGTTACCCAACTGGCTGTGGCCGATGAAAAGTAATATTACCGTCCATTCGCTAGGCGGGTGCCGGTTGGCAGATGATCCGGCCAAAGGCGTTACCAGCGCCGATACGGCTACTTTCGGCCAAGTGTTCGGTTATAACGGTCTGTATGTCGCCGACGGTTCTTTGCTCCCTACCGCAGTCGGAGCCAATCCGGTCGCGACGATTTCGGCACTGTCCGAACGGGTTGCCGAAGGTATTACCGGGATTAAGCCGGACTCCGATTTGTAAACTGTTTCAGTTTGCCGGGAATCGACCGAATCGGCGCTTGTCCGCCGGTTCGGATGTTTGGCCTATCATAATTGGAAACAGGATATCACCATGAACACCAACAAAATTTCAACGTTTTGCAGAGGGATGGCAGAACGCGTCGGTTTTTACAAATACCACGATCTCACTCTGGAATTGATTAACGATCCGCCGGAAAATCGACCTAATCGGATGTGCGTCAGCGTCAGCGATATACATCTGACAGACGGTACGGTGGGTTTTCAAAATCTAGGCAAGCATAGCTGGGACGCTTTCTATAATGCCATTAGACAGCGTTGTATCAGCTATAAAATTCAAGAAATGGTCTTGGTTCTTGATGGCGACATCGTCGATATGATTCGAAGCAGTAAATGGGCTGAAGCAGAGGTTTACCCCTGGGAGCGGGAAAAAAAAGCCGAGTTTTCGAAGATTGTTAATGACATCATCAAGGACATTGTCGGGGATAAGCATAAGTTTTTCTTTAGTTGGTTGAGAGAACTGGAAGGCAAATTGGTCGGCGACAGCGAAACTAACGTCGAGACAGTTAAGATTGTCGTGTTGTTGGGTAATCATGACAAAGAGCTGCTTTGCGATAACGACGCCTTAAAATATTTTTACGAAGAGGGGTTGGGCATCAAGCTTTCCAAAATTTCCGTCGGTGAGCGTAAGGCCTTGGGACGTATGTATGGCGAAGAAACTCTGTTTACCGACAAAAAAGTCGCGCCGTATCTGCCATTCTACTTTGGTGACCGTGGTTTCCGTTTCTTTACCACGCACGGACAATGGCGCGACAAGGAAAACAGCAGCCATGTCAAGGCCGAAGGTGATAAGCCGGACTGGTCTGCCGGAAAAGGGTGGGATATCGAAGCCTGGCAGAAATTGAGCTTTTCACCCTTTTTATTGCCTTGCTTCGGCGATACCGTGGCTGCCGGCGTCTTGTCTACGTTTATTTATAAAGCCAAAGATAAATTAAAGGTTTTGAAAAACGAGCAACAGAAAAAGCTGAAAAATAAACCGGGCGAGCTGGAACCGGTGCTGGATGATCTGGAACAGCTGAATTGTATTCTCGATGAGTTGGATTTGTACCGGCCGACCTATGCGGCAGTCAACAGGATTCTCGATGAAGCCGCTGATATGAGGGAAAGCGGCAAAGGGGAAGAAGCGATCAAAATCATCGAAGAGACCTTATACGAATGCATTATGGAATGGTTAAGCTGGGAGTTTACCTATGAATCCTCGCCGCTTTCGCGTTGCATTATCTTAAGAATCGCGAAACGGGTTTTGGAGTTGATGAAAACGGTAGGACACGGCCTGGAAATTACAGCAATAGCGGCATTAATGAAAAGCCTGTCTTGGTTTAACCGTTATCAACAACCGGGCGTTAGTTTGTCCGAAATGAAGGGTTTTCCCAGTTTTCTTCCGGCCTACCGGCATTATCAATTCCAGATACACGGTGAAGGCCATACCCATCAACCGCTGGAAGAAGAACCTAATTTCGATACCGACCACCCGACGACCTATATTAATTTCGGAACTTGGCGCGATCAAATCGTATTGCGGAAAAAAGACGGTTATCGCAGGCGGGGCGTTTTGCGTGCATTGTTTATCCTAGATTTGGTGAACCAATCAAAGGCCTCGGGAGAAAAACGCGCATTCGATTACTTTGTTATGGATGTGATGCATTGGGGCGA
>JBNLEI010000054.1:0-1775 GCA_050304855.1 Methylococcaceae bacterium | reverse complement strand
TTATTATTTTCTAGAAACTTATCTGTGTTCACGTTAGCCATGGTTGTTCCTTAATTAAAAACATAAAAATTTGATTATTCTTTTTTAAAACAGATATTCAATTCAACCTATTTACCAAAACAAAATCTAGTTTAGATTGTGACTATCTCCTCTGAATGTCATACATTGCTCGTTGTTATGTATAATGTATAAACTATAAGTTTATAATTTAAGCTTTAATGATAAATTATAGAGATAGTGTTGATAGAATATCCGATTGTTTCAGCATCTGCAATGGTCCGAAAGTGTTGAAGAAAACGGTTCGCGATATTTGCCGTCATACTCGCCAGAAATATTACGCTAAAGAAAAATCGGTATTGTCCTGCCGAGAAGGAATCAGCCCTGGTATTGACTACCGCTGGTCCAAAGAGTTCATAGAAAAGCCGGCAAGAAACGCCTGCCAAGTCCGATTTTTGTTATCCGGAAAGTTTACCTAGGTTTTTTAAGTAAACTGATGGGCAAGCGGCAGACCCAGCAGCAAAAACAATCGAGGTATTCAATTATTAACCTGGCCCTTAAATACCCTGTAATTTGATAAAATATGCGCATGGAAAAACAGAAAATAGATGCGCGAAAATTAACGACAGAAGGGCGTGCGCTGTTGCGTCAAATGGTGGTTCGCTTGCGCAAGCAAACCGGGATGAGCCTGAAAGAGCTCGCAGCTGCGGCAGGTGTTCACCATCGGACGATTGAAAACTGGTTGGCCCGAGCCCGCAAGGAAGGAGAAGGTGCTTTACAGGAAAAAAGACGAGGGCGTCGAGTCGGTAGCGGGCGCAAACTGACGCTGGCGGACGAATGCTGGCTACGCGACCAAATCGTGAGCCAATGCCCGCAGCAATTGAAGTTGCCCTTTGCCTTATGGACGCGCCCGGCGATCAAGGCGTTGATTCGGGAACGCTTTGGCGTGGAGATGCAAGATCGCTTGGTCGGCAAGTATCTCAAGCGCTGGGGTTTTACTCCGCAACGACCGAGCAAGCGCGCGCTGGAGCAAGATCCCATCAAAGTCGCCCTCTGGTTGGAACAGACCTATCCTGCGCTATTGGCCAGGGCCAAAGCGGAAGGCGCCGCCATTTTATGGGGAGACGAGACCGCCGTGAAAGAAGATACTCATTGGATTCGCGGCTATGCGCCCAAAGGCCAAACACCGGTGCTGAAGACCCCGACACGTTGGGACAAGCTGTCGATGATTTCAGCCATCTCCGCTCGAGGCGAGTTGGCTTTTCAAATCGTCGAAGGCTCGATCAATAGCGCACGATTTCTGGAATTTCTCGCCCGTTTGATCGAAGGCGCGACTCGAAAAATATTTTTGGTGGTCGACAACCTCCGTGTCCATCACGCCAAACAAGTCAGCGAATGGCTGAACGATAAACAGGATCGGATCGAACTGGTTTTTCTACCGCCGTATGCACCGGAATCGAACCCTGACGAATATCTCAATCGGGATTTCAAAACCGCGTTACGAAGCGGTCCCGTCAGTCACAGCTCCGCCGAGCTGTTTGAAAAAGCTCAGGCCTTCATGAGCCGAATCGCCATGCTGCCCAACCACGTAGCTGCTTATTTCAAACACCCTTCTGCCGCATACGCTGCACAGGGTATTTAAGGGCCGGGTTAATAAGAATTTATCCACAAATAATATTGGTTGAATTCTTTCGTTTGATCTTTCGAAGCACAAGATGGAAGCAGCCAACATCGGTAACCCAAGGTAACTTCGATCGGATTTTTTCACGCTGTACCAA
>JBNLEI010000053.1:0-14069 GCA_050304855.1 Methylococcaceae bacterium | reverse complement strand
TATTAGAAGGATTAAAAAATCTTCAGGAGGTTAAAGCCGAACTAGGCTCAAGCAAACCAGTTGTGAAAGTGCAGGGTATTTGGCCCGCCATGCAGGAGGATCCGTCGGCTTATTACAACGCTTATGCCTCTTTATGTGATTTGGTGGCGTTTAATCCTTTGGTGGACTATATGCGAGAAATTCCCGAACATATTCTTGCGTACGATGAAGATTTTAGCTGCCCCATGCTGTATCAACGCTTGGTTATTGGTGCCGATGGTAAGGTGATGATGTGCTCAAACGATGAGGAAACCGATCATCCAATTGGCGATGCGAACCTACAAACCATCTATGAATTGTGGCATGGTGACGCTTTGCGGGCCATTCGCGATCAACACAGCTGCAAAAATGGCTTCAAGCAGATCGATATTTGCAGAAGATGCTACATGCCTAGGCAAACACAGGATGAAATGCATACGGTGAACGGACGTCCTTTTCTGGTTAAGAATTACTTGAATACTCAAATATTTAAAACCAGCATTGATGATATCCAGCACCCAGCGGTCAAGGAATGTGATGCAAAACAGTAAAAATGTTTTGCGCTATGTAATTAACAATGGCGCAATCAATCAGTTGCCGGCGTTATTAGCAGAGCGGCGTTGTCACGGTTCCGTTACATTTTGCATCGATCATTACTTCAAAGCCAGCGGAGGCCTGGGGAATTTGCCGCTTGAGGCAGGCGACGAAATTTATTGGGTGGATACCGGCCAGGAACCTACGACCGAATATCTCGACGCCTTGGCGAGCCAGGCCAGAAAAAAACCGTTGCCGGGAACCCTTGTTGCCATAGGCGGCGGTTCCTCATTGGATACGGGTAAGGCATTGGCCAATCTTCTTACCAATCCGGGAAAGTCAGAAGAATACCAAGGATGGGATTTGCTTTGTAATCCTGCAATATACAAAATCGGAATTCCCACATTATCGGGTACCGGTGCAGAAGCGTCCAGGACTTGTGTGCTGAACAACAAAGCCAAAAACCTGAAGTTGGGTATGAATAGCGACTTCACTCTATTCGATCAATTGGTTCTCGACCCGACTCTAACCGCTACCGTACCTCGAAACCAATACTTTTATACCGGGATGGATACTTATATCCATTGTTTGGAATCGTTGAACGGATCTCATCGACATGCTATGGCTGACAGCTTCTCGCGGCAAGCCATTGCTTTGTGCAGGGAAGTATTTCATTCCAACGACATGCAATCTCTCGAAAGTAGAGAAAAGCTCATGGTGGCGTCCTATCTGGGGGGGTGTGCGATTGCGAATAGTTTTGTCGGATTGGTGCATCCTTTATCAGCAGCGTTGAGTATGGTATTAGGTACTCGTCATTGCCTGGCGAACTGTTTGGTGATGCAAACCATGGAAGATTTTTACCCCTCGGAGACAGAAGAGTATCTTGGTTTTTTGGCTAAACAAAACATAAATCTTCCAACTGCTGTCTGTTCAAAATTGAACGAATCGGATTTACGTACTTGCTATCAAGCGACCATTATCCATGAAAAACCTTTAACTAACGCTTTGGGGACAAAATTTAGGGACGTTTTGACGTTTAACCGCTTTTGCGAGATTTTCTTACGGATTTGATAGAGATGACGTCAATTTCCTATAAGATTCCTTTTTCGCCACGTTCCCATTTTTATACGCAGGGAGAAATCGATTGCGTCGTCAACGTTATGCGGGAGGCCGACAGCCTTACGCAAGGGAAATATAAAGATGATTTTGAGGAAAAATTTGCTGCCTATCTTGGCGTGCGCCATGCATTCACTACCTGCAATGCGACTGCAGCATTAGAGTTATGTGCCCAACTTTGCCAATTTTCGCCCGGAGACGAAGTAGTGATTCCGGGTCATACGTTTACTTCAAGCGCCTATCCTTTTATCAAGCATGGAGCCAAACCCGTTTGGGCCGATATTGATCCCTCGACACGAGTCGTTGATGCTCAGACGTTGACTACGCAAATTACAGCGCGTACCAAGGCTATCGTGGTCCCTCATTTATACGGCTATATGGCGGATATGCCTTCAATCATGGCGCTTGCTCATCAACATGACCTGCTGGTTGTGGAAGATTGCGCTCAGTCGCTTGGAACGTCGATCGAGAGTGGCAAGGCCGGTAGTTTTGGACACTTCGGCGTTTTCTCTTTTCATAGCCACAAAAATATGACTACGTTGGGTGAAGGGGGCATGTTGGTGGTCAAGGATAGTCGTTTAGCGGAGCTGGTTCCTTTGCTGCGGCATAATGGCCACTGTTCATTCGATTTTCCCCGTAAAGATTACTGGTTGCCCGCCATGGGGAATGTGATCTTGCCTCATTTGGACGGCAAGCCCCTGTTTCCATCCAATTATTGCTTAGGCGAAGCCGAATGTGCCTTAGGTCAAGAACTTCTGAAAAGAGCGGATGCCATGAACGAGTTTAAACGCGACCGAGCTCTGAAGGTTATCGATGCGTTGAGCGACTGCCGGTTGTTGGAATTTCATCGAGTCGGCAGCCAACGGCATAACTATCATTTGCTCGTGGCATCGGTTGTCGATGGAGACCGTGACGCTTTTATACGGAAAATGTCCGGAGAGAAATCGATACAGTGTGTCGTGCAATACTATCCGTTATATCGTTACGATTTTTATCGGTCGCTGGGTTTTGGTCAGGCTCAATGCCCTGAGACGGATCGTTTTTTTGACACTATGATTTCATTTCCTTTTCATGCTTCATTGAGCGATAGGGAAATCGATTATTTAATCGACGCTACGCGGGACGTTTACCGGAGTCTTTTCTAAGGATGGAATCATGACTGAGTATTGTATTGTTATTCCTGCAGTCAAAAAAAATGTGGCGTTTCCCAATGATTTGGTCAAAAAACTGAATGGTGTGATGTTGATTCAGCGCGCAATTACCCGCGCTTTGCAACTTCACCAGAAACAGCATGTTTTTGTGGTGACCGATTCCGAAGAAATTTCCTTAATCTGTCAACGTAACGGCGTACTGTTTTTTTACGATAAGTCTCTGATTCTGGGGGAAGATGTTTTATTGTCTATTAAGGACTATCTGCGTCAGCTCGCCGAAAACTACGGACACTTTTTTCTCCTATGGCCTTATTGCCCTCTGGTGCAAAAAGCGACCTTCAAACAAGCCTTGGCGCAATACTTTACTTCCCGATTGAATTCCCTGATATCGGTGAAGCGTTTGTATCCAGAATTGGTCAGATCCGAGGAGCGCAATGCGGTCACTTTGGCGAAACAAGACCATGAATATTATCAACAAGTCAAAAGTCTACATATTTTCAGTCTGGATTTTCTTGAGGGAAAGGAACAGGGTAATCAACTGTTCGTCTTGCGGGACGATGTGTTGGAAATTAAGAGTTTCCACGATTGGTGGGTATGCGAAAAGTTGATGCGGCGCAAGCGTATTTTATTTCGCGTGGTTGGAAATACCACGATGGGATTGGGGCATATCTATCGTGCTTTGTCCTTAGCCCATGAAAACACCGATCACGAAATAGTGTTTGTGACCGATGAGGATAGCGGGCACGCAATGAACCGATTGGCCGGTTATGATTACTATATTGAAATTGCCGGGACCGATGAAATTGAAGAAAAAATTCTGCAACTCAAACCTGATTTGGTCATCAACGACATGTTGAACACGGATCGTGATTATATTCTCAAGCTTAAAGCCAATGAAATTAGAGTGATTAATTTCGAGGACCTGGGAGAAGGCGCGTTGCATGCTGATTTGACGATTAACGAGTTATACGATGACCCTCAGTTTGAAGGCGGCAACGTATGTTGGGGTAGCTCTTACGCTTTTCTTCGCGACGAATTTGCCGGCGCAAAAGTGCATACTTTTCAAGATGAGGTAGACGCAATCCTACTGACTTTCGGCGGCGCGGATCCCTCAAATTTAACGTTTAACGTATTTAAAAGCATTAGTCAGTATTGTATCGATCATGGTCTGAAAGTGTTCATCGTCTGCGGCCCAGGTTATCTCTATTACGATATGTTGGAGCAGTATCTTCTCGACATTCAATATTCAGGTTTTTACTGGACTCGCGATACCGGTGTGATTTCCGGTTATATGGAAAAAACACAGATTGCCATTTCATCGAACGGGCGCACCACATACGAATTAGCTCATATGCATATTCCTTCTATCGTGATTGCGCAAAATGAACGGGAACATACTCACCGCTTCACTCACGGGCAAAACGGCTTCATCAACTTAGGCGTCTATGAAAGAATCGAAGACGACGAGGAGATCGTGTCCGCTCTGGATAACCTGATCAATAACCGAAACATGCGCAGAAAATTGTTTAACAATATGCGACAGTTCGATTTTTTGGCTAACAAGCGTAAAGTGGTTGGGCAAATCATGGCGATGCTGGAAGATGAGTAACTGTGTCGCCGTTGTTCAGGCAAGGATGGGGTCTATACGCTTGGCAAACAAAATGCTGCTGCATTTGCATGGCTATCCGATCATCCATTGGGTGATGCAACGGGCATTGGAGTGCAGCGAACTGGAAAAAGTGATTTGTGCAATTCCTGACAGTGAAGACAACGATATTTTATATCACTATCTAACCGGTCAGGGGTGGCTGGTTTGGCGAGGAAACGAAACAGATGTTCTGAGACGTTTTGTCGACGCTGCGGAGTTTATGCAAGCAGATTATGTCGTGCGTATCTGCGCCGATAATCCGCTTATTTGCGCCCGCGAGATAGACAGGTTGGTAGATTTTTTTAAAAACGGTTCGTGCGATTACGCGTATAACCATATTCCTCGCGAAAATCGTTATCCCGACGGTCTGGGTGCTGAAATTTCATCTTTATCCTTGCTGCGCGAGATAGATCGTTCTGCAACAAGGGCTTCTCACCGCGAGCATGTTTATAATTTTCTTTGGGATAATTCGGAACGTTATCGAATTGCTACATTCGATCCTGAAGATAAAAGTCTATGGCATCCCGAAGTAAAACTGGATATCGATACGGCCGCCGATTATTTGCACTTAATGCAGCGACCGTTGCGCATCGATATGTCTGCTCGGGAACTGATCCCTTTATTTTTGTGAATCCGATATGAAATTAACTGAAGTGTTTAAGCAGGGGCGTCGGGATTTTACTATCGACAGACCCTATGTGATCGCAGAAGCGGGAGTGAATCATGAAGGGCGCATGGATTTGGCCAAGCGCCTCATTGACGAAGCTGCCGAAGGCGGCGCACATGCGATTAAATTTCAGACTTACCGGGCTCAAACTATCGCTTCTAAGTTCTCACCGGCCTACTGGGATACCAGCAAAGAACCTACTAAAAGCCAATTCGAGCTATTCCAAAAATACGATAAATTCTGGAAAGCGGAATTCGAGCTTCTGAAAACATACTGCGATCAGACCGGCATCGAATTCTTGAGCACGCCTTTCGATGAGGAGTCGGCGCATTTTCTCAACGACTTGATGGATGTGTATAAGATTTCTTCTTCCGACATTACCAACAAACCGTTTATCCAGTTGATCGCTTCGTTCGGTAAACCGATTTTGTTATCTACCGGCGCTTCCTATTTACACGAAATCCAAGAAGCGGTGGAGTGGGTCAAGCCGTTTAGAAATCCGTTGGCGTTGCTTCATTGTGTACTCAATTATCCAACCGACGACGCCAACGCTCATATCGGTATGATTCTCGATCTCAAACGGCGCTTCCCCGAATATCTGATCGGCTATTCCGATCACACTCTGCCGAAGGAAATGAGCAGTCTGGAATTGGCAACGTTGATGGGAGCGCGGATTCTGGAAAAGCATTTTACTCATGACAAAACGTTGCCGGGCAACGATCACTACCATGCTATGGATAAAGACGATCTCAAGCTTTTTTGGAGTAAATTTGCTCGACTGGAAACGTTAATGGGCAGTTTCGAAGTGAGTGCCTTGGCGGAGGAAGCTCCAGCCAGAATGCACGCCCGCCGGAGTCTGGTTGCGGTTCGCGATATCCGTCAGGGGGAGGCGCTAAGCCGTGATATGCTGACCTATAAAAGGCCGGCCCACGGTATCAGTCCGCGAGATATTGATTCGGTACTCGGTAAAACAGCTCGCGTCGCGATCGACGAAGACACTCCGTTGCAATGGACGTATTTGGATTGATGACTAGAACCGAACGGATTGAGGACTATCTACGCAGATTGTTTCCCTTGCATCGCAGCATTACTGGCGATGCCAATCGAGCAACATTGGGTATTCTGCAAGAACTGATTCCCCTGCAAATTCTCGAATACCCCTCCGGCGAACCGGTATACGATTGGACCATCCCCCCTGAATGGCGTATCCGCCAAGCTTGGATCAAAAACCGACAGGGCGAAAAAATCGTCGACTTGAACAACAGTAATTTACATGTAGTGAGCTATAGCAAGCCGGTGTGCGGCGTACTGACTTTAGCGGAATTACAGCCTCATTTGCACTATTTGCAAGACCAGCCCGCTGCCATTCCCTACCGCACCAGTTATTACCAGGATGACTGGGGTTTTTGCCTAAGTTACCGGGAATATCAGCGTAGTTTTTGCGATGAAGGACCTTATGAGGTACTCATCGACGCGAAACATTTTCCCGGCAGTTTGAGTATCGGTGAATTGCTGATTCCCGGCCGCTCCTCCAAGGAAATTCTTATATCCACTTACTTGTGCCATCCTTCGCTGGCCAACGATAATCTCAGCGGCGTGGTGACCACCGCATTTTTGGCGCAAAGCCTATTGCAGCGCGATTTGCACTATAGTTACAGGATCGTGTTCGTACCGGAGACTATCGGCGCGATCGCTTATTGCTGCTACCACGAGGAACAAATGCGCGAAATTTCCGCCGGCTTGGTTGTGACTACTACTGGCGGAAAGGGGCGCTACGGTTACAAGCAAGCTTATTGTCGGGAGCATTGGCTCAACGAGATGGCGGAAGCGGTGTTCCACGCTCATGGAATCGATTTTCTCACTTATCCATTCGATCCTCACGGTAGTGACGAGCGCCAATATTCTTCACCGGCATTCCGTATTCCTTGTGTGTCCTTATGTAAAGACAAATATTACGAATATCCCGAATACCACACCAGCCTGGATAATCTGGATCTAGTAAAAGCCGAGGCTGTTGAGCGCAGCTTGCGTCTTTACGAGGATTTGACCCTATTGCTGGATCAAAATGTCGTGTTTGAAAACCGTAAACCGTACGGCGAGGTCATGCTCGGCAAGCACGGTTTGTATCCTAAAACCGGTGCTGCCTTGATCCCGGATAAAACCGGTCTTTCCGATCTCGATTGTATTCTTTGGCTGCTATTTCTCTGCGATGGTTCGCTGCCGCTTTGGAATATTGCAAAACGTCTGGGTGTTGAGCAGCAGCGATTGTACGGGATCGCTCTGCAATTGGAAGGCAAAGGAATTCTGGCGCGTCATGTCTGATTTCTCGATCCGTAAAATCGAAAACTGGCAACAGTGGGATACTTTTAACGCGCAGTCTCCGCAAGGCAGTTTGTTTAGTAGTTCGAGCTATCTTCGCGCCGCGGGAAGGCCGTTTCATTGCTATTGGATTTGCAAGGGCGAGCATCCGAAAGCGGCCTTTATCATTACCCCCGCTATTCATCGCGAAGATGTTGTTGAACTGGATGATTTAATTATCTATGGCGGCATTCTGTTTAACGACGATCGGGAAAGCAATCCCAGCAAACTCCATGCCCGGCAATTTCAACTGACGGAAGCCGTCGTGACTTTTTTGACCGGCTGTTATAGCCGTGTGGAATTAGCGATGTCTCCTCAGTTCGAGGATCTGCGCCCGTTTCTTTGGCATCAGTATCACCATGCAGACCCCCGGCAGCGATTCGTCGCCGATCTGCGCTATACCGGCTATCTCGATATCGCCGAGCTGTCGGATCCCGGCTCCGAACAGAGCTTAGTATTTGCCAATATGGCCGAATTACGCAAACGCAATATCCGCGAGGCGCAGAAATCCCAGGCGAAGGTTTGTCTTGAGACTGGCTGTGGCAAGTTCATGGATTTTTATCGTGCCATGATGGCCAAACAAGGAGAGGATGTTGCGTCGGACAAGCAGGAGAGGATGGTCGCTTTGATCGAATCCTTGCTGGCTCAAGATCGAGCCCTCATGAGCGCCTGCTATGATAGCGACGGGAAATTGTTGTATCTCTCCGTGTTCGGTTGGGACGATCGGCGCGCCTATTACCTGTTCGGCGCAGGTAATCCCGAGATGAATACCCGTTATCAGGGTACTTTCTGTTTTTGGGAAAGTTTCAAGATCTTAGCCGGCGAACGAAGTATTCGTCAGGTGGATTTGGAGGGGGTCAACAGTCCTCAACGCGGCCAATTTAAAATGAGTTTTGGCGCTGAGCTGATTCCTTATTATCAACTATATTGGCGGCCCGGCTTATGAACGGCAACGGTTTAGCCCGCAACGAGAAAGAGGGGGTGCGCCAGGCGCTGGACTTCATGGCGCGTGTCGAGCACGATGAGGTTAGCGTTGCTGCCTTATGTACTGTAGGTAGAAGCGGTTCGACCTTGGTGCATTCTTTTCTCGATGGTCATCCGAATGTTTTGCTGATGCCGACCATGTTCCCTTTTTATGTTGACTGGCTGTGCGGTTCGCAAAGTCTAGACGGTGATATTGACGCTCTGGTCGATAATTATGTGTTTCAGGGCAGTTTTGCCCGCTCCTGGTTTAAGGAATGCCTAGGGGAAAATCGTAAGGAATCACTGCAGCTTCCTTTGCCGGGTATAGCCAAAATGGCCAAGGCGATTTTGCGTGCCAGAGGAGAGACGGGGTCGCGAGCCTTATTGCTGGCGTTGCATTGCGCCTATGCGTTGGTTTCGGGGCAGTCTCTGTCCGAGGTTTCCTGCCTGGTTTTTCATCATCACTATATGCTATCGGATTTTTTGCTTGATTTTCGCCGCAATCCTTTGCAGATAAGCTTTTCGGCGGATTCTCGTGTCCGTGAGCAGGCGTTGAACGATTTTCCATCGTTAAAAGTCATATACACGATTCGCCACCCCTATGCGTTGGCGGCCTCGGCGCTGAATCATCTCGCCTATGAAAGAGAACCTGTGGATTTAAGCCGTTTTTTTTCGCAGCTCCAAGGACTTGCTTACAATCTGAAATCGCTGTCGATTCTGGAGCAGGAGTTGCCCGGACGGCTGTTTCAGATCCAATTCGAGCAAATTCATTTGCAAACCGGGAAAACACTCAAAGAGTTAGCCGAGTTTCTGGGCATATCTTGGCACGAATGCTTGCTAAAAAGCACTATTGATGGCTGGTTGTGGTGGGGCAATAATCCACAAAACCCGTTGAACGGTCCAAATCCCGACATGGCAGCGGAAAACTGGCACGCGTTGCCGGAGGATTTATTGGTTCTGATCAGATCGGTGACGGCGAAATGCGGCGTCGGCCACGGTTATGACCTTAGTCATGACGAGGCACCTGAGAATCCGGCTTTCTGTCAAGTAGAACTGCAAGCTTATTTCGATATTTTGTTACGGCCGCTGGAAAATCCCAATCAATTGCTGGTGTTGCCTGAAAGCGAGAAAGCCGCGTTCGTCAATCACTATTGGCAACAGCGTGCAACGCTGCTGGGTTTGAAGCCGGAACCGGGCTTGAGTTGGGATGGCAAACGTGTGGTCTTTCTTCGCGAATACGACAAGGTCCTTGAGAGTGCATCATCAAATACACTGAACGTTTTCGTGCAGCCGTGGGGCGATAAAACTTTGCAACTGCAACACGTTATCGAAATGAAGGCGCGCGGCTGCGATGTTTGGCTTCGCGATGACGAGCTAGTAAGAAAAATAGGAGACAGGGCGGACTGTTTGTTTATTCCCTACTTTGCTATCCCCGGTAAAGTTTCCGATGAAGTAAGCCGACAAGGCATACTCGCCATCGGGAGGGGAGATTATGTCGTTCCAACGGAACTAACAGAGGAAAAAGCCTCCATCATAAGATTGGACCAGCTCGACGGCATTTTGGCTGTGGAAAACTGGGATTTATTCCGCGACATCAACCCTTATCATTATCAAGCTCAATGGAACCAGCTATTGGCGGGTTTCTGCTATGTTTATCTGGATGATGTGGAAGATCCTTGGCAAATTGAATTGGGATTAACGGCTCAGCTACAAGGTTGCCGCATAGTGAAAAGGGAACAAACATCGTTTTACTTCGATGACACAAACTCCCTGTCCGCGTGCGGTTTCAAACTTGATGGAAAGGGTCAAGATCTCACGGCGAAAGCCATCATGCAATGGGACGGCGTGTATAGGACTTTGCTGGAACGACTTGACGGCTGGGTGAACTCTCGGCAAATCTAAAACGGAGTGCGAAAGTGAAACAACTGGGAGATTTTACAGGCTTGGCGGAAAATTACTCGCGTTTCAGGCCTGCTTATTCGGAATCGGTATTAACAGCCTTGCTCGCGTTATGCAGTAGGCCTGTCTCCAAACTGGATGTCGCGGATGTAGGAGCGGGCACCGGTATTTGGACGCGCATGTTGGCCGCTCGTGGATGTCGGTCCGTAATTGCCGTGGAGCCTAATGCCGACATGCGTAATTACGGTGAAGCCGATAGCGGTGAATTCGAAATCTTATGGCGAGAAGGGAGCGCTGAAAAAACGGGTTTGGCCGACTTATCTGTAGACTGGGTTAGTATGGCGTCTTCGTTCCATTGGGCCGATTTCGATCGCACGGTCACGGAGTTTTATAGAATTCTGAAGCCGGAAGGCCGATTCGTGGCCTTATGGAATCCACGTCTCATTGAAACGAATCCATTATTGGTGGAAATCGAGCAGCATTTGATGACTTTGGTACCTCATCTTAAACGGGTTTCTTCAGGACGGTCGGGTATTACCGAAACACTGACCGATCGCCTATTTCAATCTGAACTTTTTACCGACGTAGTCTATTTGGAAGGACGCCATAGCGTGCGTCAAACAGCCGAGCAGTATCTTGGTGTATGGAGATCAGTCAACGATGTTCGGGTGCAGGCCGGTGAGCAGCTCTTTTCAGATTTCATGGATTATGTCGAAAATAGAGTGCGAAACTTGCCCTACATTGAAACGACGTATTTGACCCGCGCCTGGAGCGCGCTTAAGGTTTAGTCAAGCATGGCTGCGCTGGCGTTCGCAAGTAAAGCGGAAACTTTGGAACACCTATCCGGGTTGGTGCGGCAGGGAACTGTGCTCCCGCAAGTTTGTTTTAATGTTGTCCAGTGGCGTGACCAGGCGCTGGCCGTATTGGGTGGCAAATTTCGGCCGAATTGGCTGGATGGTAATTTGATTGTCAGAAGTAGCGCCCGTAACGAAGATGCGCTCAATCAATCGCTTGCCGGACACTATGTTTCTATTCCCAATGTGCGTGGCGAAGAAGCTTTAATGAAAGCTATCTCCGAAGTTATCGAATCTTATGAAGACGGCAACGATTCTAATCAGGTGTTTATTCAGCCGATGTTGCACGATGTGGAAATCAGCGGAGTGGCCTTTACCCGTAATCCCAATAATGGCGGACATTACTACGTGATTAACTACGCCGAAGGCGAGGCTACGGATGCCGTCACGTCCGGTCGAGAAGCCGGTTTGTCGGTACACTACCATTTCAAGCATGGCAAGAGCGTTGCATTGCCGGGCTGGAAAGGACGTGTGGTGGCTTTACTCGAGGAATTGGAAGGGTTATTCGATACGGATTGTCTGGATGTGGAATTTGCGGTTGGTCACAAAGGTGCATTATATGTGCTGCAAGTTCGACCGTTGGTTATGCCGGACGGGCGAATGACCGACGTTGACCAATGCCGCGCCGCACTCTCGCGTATCCAGCGGAAATTTATCGATCATACGAAACCGCACCCGTATTTGTGCGGACGGCGTTCGGTATTCGGCGTTATGCCGGATTGGAATCCGGCTGAAATTATCGGTGTCAAACCGCGGCCGCTGGCCCTAAGCTTGTACAAGGAGTTGGTGACGGATAGCATCTGGGCATACCAACGCGATAATTACGGTTACAAAAACTTGCGCAGTTTTCCTCTATTGATCGATTTTGGCGGGTTGCCTTATATAGACGCGCGAGTGAGTTTTAATTCTTTTGTGCCGGCCGACATTGGCAACGCGCTGGCCGAGCGGTTGGTTAACTATTACTTGGATCGCTTGACTGCCACTCCCGCCCATCACGATAAGGTTGAATTCGAAATCGTATATTCCTGTTACACTCTGGATTTGCCGGAACGCTTGGCGCTATTGAAGAAACATGGATTTAGTGCTCTCGAATTGGATAACTTAGCTGAAAGTCTTCGACGATTGACCAATAGGATTATTCATAACGATAACGGTTTATGGAAGACAGATCTTGAGAAAATTGCTGAACTGCAAAAGCGCCAGCAACTCATTGCCCGGAGCAAATTACGTACGGAAGAGAAAATCTATTGGCTTATCGAAGACTGTAAGCGCTACGGTACATTGCCGTTTGCAGGGTTGGCACGTGCCGCTTTTATCGCTGTGCAACTATTGAAGTCGATGGTATCGGTTCAGGTTTTGAGCGACAGTGATTACGACTCTTTTATGGCTTCCCTGGAAACCGTGAGTTCGCAAATGGAGCAAGATCGGCGGCAATTACGGCGAGACGCTTTTCTATCCAAGTACGGACACTTGCGTCCTGGAGCTTATGACATCAACTCACGCCGATACGATGAAGCACCGGACGAATACTTTCCCGACGACAAGTCGAGGGATACTGGAATGGATAATTGTAAACTGGCTGAGTTTCAACTGAGCTTGGACAAGCTCAATACCATCCAGGCATTGCTTAGCCGCCATGGTTTGGAGCATGACGTACTGACATTATTTAATTTCATACGCCAAGCCATTATGGGGCGCGAATATGCCAAGTTCGTGTTCAGCAAAAGCTTGAGCGATGCCATGGTGTTATTGGAGCAGATGGCGCGGCAAAATGGATTTAGCCGGGATGACGTCTCCTATGCCGACATCGGGGCGGTACTGCAACTGTACGGAACCAGTAATGCCGGCGGGCCGCAATTGCAGCGTTCAATCGAGCAAGGCAAGGAGGCTTACCTTATGACGCAATCCTTGACGTTGCCGCCGTTGCTGACAGTTGCCGAGGATATTTATTCCTTTGCCATGCCTTGCGACCGACCCAACTACATCACAAGCGGACAAGCAAGAGGGCCGGTGGCGATCTATGGTCGTGACAAGGCGTTTGAAGGGGCCATTATTTGTATCGAAAGCGCGGATCCTGGTTATGACTGGATTTTCTCCCGCGCTATTGTGGGTTTAATTACCATGTACGGGGGTGTTAATTCGCATATGGCGATACGTGCCGCGGAACTTGGAATTCCTGCGGTGATTGGAGCGGGTCAAGTGTTATTTGAGAAATGGAGCAGAGCCAGCGTTCTTAACATCGATTGTGCCAGTCAGCAAGTGTTGGTGATGCAATGAAAACCGTGTTGGTGACGCAGCGGGTGGAAATGATCGCCGATCGCGGAGAGCGCCGTGATTGTCTTGACCAACGTTGGACCGAGTTATTAAGGCAATGCGGTTTGCGTCCCTGGTTGTTGCCCAACCATCCGACCTATTGTCTGGAAGTGTTGGATAGCGGCGGTTTCGACGGCATACTATTGACCGGCGGTAATTCCCCAGCACCTTATGGTGGTGACGCTCAAGAGCGGGACCAAGTGGATACGTTGCTGATTGAGCACGCCTTGAAACTGGGTGTGCCTTTGCTTGGCGTGTGCCGTGGTATGCAAATGTTGCAACTATATTTCGATGTCGCTTTACAGGAGGTAAAAGGACACGTTGCCACCCGGCACAAGTTGAGAATCATGGAGCGATCTCGGTTAAGTGAAGCGTTGTCGCGTTTATCTGATGTCAATGCCTACCATTGTCTGGGTAGCTATAACAGCCGCTCTCCGCTAAATGTCGTTGCCGAAGCTGAAGACGGCGTGGTGATGGCGGTGGAACACGCCGATTCCCCGTTGTTCGGACAGATGTGGCACAGCGAGCGGGAGCAGCCGTTTCGGCAA
>JBNLEI010000052.1:0-6199 GCA_050304855.1 Methylococcaceae bacterium | reverse complement strand
GCGATACCGGAATGGATGTGTATCGGCAACTTTGGGAAACGGTGAAGTCAGGTAAGGAGTGGCGAGGATCACTGCATAACTGCAAAAAAAACGGAGAATTGCATTGGGTTCAGCAATCGATAGCGCCCATCAAAGACGAGTATGACAATATCACACATTTTGTAGCGATACAGGTCGATGTGACCGAAGCGAAAAAAGCTTCTGAACAACTTAATTATCATGCCACCCATGATCCGTTGACCGGATTGATCAACCGGAGGGAATTCGAGAACCGACTGAAACGAAGTCTTGATGTGGTCAAACAGATAGACGCTCAATATGTTCTTTGTTATCTGGATTTGGATCAGTTCAAGGTCATTAACGATACTTGCACTCATGTGGCGGGTGACGAATTGCTGAAGCAATTCGCCTTTCTCTTAAGCGGAACTTTTCGTTCCCGTGACACTATCGGCAGGTTGGGGGGCGATGAGTTTGCCGTGTTATTGGAACATTGTTCGGCGAAACAGGCGGAAAAAATTGCCTGGAAATTACTTGAAGAAATCAGCCACTTTCAATTTTTATGGGGTAATAAAAGATTTCGCGTTGGTGTCAGTATCGGGATTACCGGAATCGGTTCGATGTCCGGTGAAATTTCCACTTTGATGTCGCAAGCCGATATAGCCTGTTATAACGCCAAAAATGCTGGCAGAAACTGTATTCATGTTTATCAGGAAAATGATCTTGACCAGTCGCTTGGTCATAAGCAATTGCATTGGATCAGTCGGCTTAACGAAGCGCTCAATGAAGATCATTTTCTGATTTATGTTCAGCCTATTTTTTCGACACAGTATCAGGACGGAGTGCCGGAATATTTTGAGGTATTGATTCGTTTACGAGACAGCAACGGCGATATTGTTCCTCCTGGAGCTTTTTTGCCAGCGGTAGAACGGTTCAATCTGGCATTTCAACTTGATCAGTGGGTTATCGAAGCCGTTTTTAAACGTTTGGCGCGAATGTCCGAGTATCGCTGCGAATTGCCTTGCTTATCGATTAATCTTTTCGGCAATAACCTAGGTAATAAACGTTTATTGGCTTTTATCGGAGAAAAGCGGGCGGCTTACAATATTCCAGCAGAAAAGATTTGCTTCGAAATTACTGAAACGGCGGCGATCAATAACTTATCCGATGCCAAAATTTTCATTACCGAGCTAACGGCATGCGGATTCAAATTTTCGTTGGATGATTTTGGGAGTGGCTTGTCTTCATTCGATTATCTACGTAACCTCCCCGTGGATTTTTTGAAAATAGACGGTCAGTTCATTCGAAATATAGAGCATGATGAAATCGATTACGCTTTGGTTAAATCAATTAATGAGATTGGCCATGTCATGGGAAAAAGAACAATAGCCGAATTTGTCGAAAACGACCGAATCGCACAAACCCTGAAGGGGTTAAAAGTTGACTATCTTCAAGGATTTCATCTTGGAGAACCCATGCTTCTTGAGCATTGGACATGATCTAAACCTGATTTTCGAAAGATCCTAATGCAGTTTTTTGCCGAGATTCATTTATTCTAATGAAAACATAGCTGGAATTTCAAAGCACTTTAGCACAATCGCAGCTATACTTTTCGATAGATCAACAGGTTCATTTTCGGTTACCTGAAATGCAAATTTTGGTTTTTAATTATTGATGAGTAAGACAGGTTCAGTTCGACAACTGGCGCTCCGATTCGGCTTTTTGGCGGCATTCGTTTATACCGGCTCGGCTGTAGCCGGAGATGCAGAACTAATTGAAGATAACGAGTTATTCAGCATGAGTCTTGAAGAGTTGCTGGATGTTGAGGTTTCATCGGTTTCAAAAAAAACCGAAAAAGTTTTCAATACTGCTGCGGCCGTATTTGTTATTTCTCAGAACGATATTAAGCGCTCCGGAGCAACGTCGATTCCTGAGGCGTTACGTATGGCTCCCGGTGTCGATGTGGCGAAGATTGACGCCAATAAATGGGCGATTTCATCACGTGGCTTTACAGGACGTTTTTCCAATAAGTTGCTGGTTCTTATTGATGGGCGTAGCGTCTATACGCCTTTCTTTTCCGGTGTTTACTGGGATGTTCAGGATACCTTGTTGGAAGACATCGAACGCATCGAAGTGATTCGCGGATCCGGTGCTTCGCTATGGGGCGCTAACGCTGTTAATGGCGTGATCAATATTATCACCAAAAACGCGGCCGATAGTCAGGGCAATTATTTGACTGCGGGAGGAGGCTCCAAAGAAAGAGTTTTCGGGGGCGGGCGTCATGGAGGTAAGATTGACGAAGACGTTTATTACCGGGTTTATGCCAAATATTTCGAGCGTGAGAATAACGACGATTATTTGAACCGACCGGTCAATGACGACTGGCGTATGGGGAGAGGCGGATTTCGTGTCGACGGCTCGGCGACTGCCCGTGATCAATATACAGTCCAGGGCGATTTTTATAATGGTGAAGCTGGAGAAACGGTACTGTTACCCGACGAGAGTACCGTAACGAATCGTTTATTAGACACTGATACCCAACTGGCTGGCGGTAATTGGCTGATGCGCTGGAACAGGCAGTTAAATCGTTCGGATGACTTCCAACTCCAGGTTTATTACGATTATGCTGAGCGCGACAGCGCTTGGATTCGTCACGAACACAACACGCTGGATTTGGACTTTCAGCATCGGTTCGCCGCATTCGATACTCAGGAACTGATTTGGGGTGGCGGTTACCGGTTTATCAGCGACGATATCGAGGGTACTGACGCGATAAAAGTCGACCAGAGCCAGCGCGACGTTCATCTGTTTAATTTATTCGTTCAAGACGAGATTACCGTTATCGAAGATACGCTAAAGCTAATTTTCGGTTCCAAATTTGAACATAATGATTTCAGCGGCGTGGAGATCCAGCCGAATGCTCGATTTATCTGGACGCCGCATCAGCAACATGCGGTATGGGGAAGTATCTCGCGAGCCGTTCGGACTCCGGCAAGAGGGGAGCGAGGGCTGGAGATCCATTCGACGTTTTCCGACGATGCGTTGCCGCAACAGAATGTTATTTTTGCCGACGTAGGCAGAAACGCTGAAGAACTGATTGCGTACGAATTAGGCTATCGTTTTAAGCCTTTTACCAATTTCTCCGCCGATTTGGCGCTGTTTTATAACGACTATGACAAGCTGAGAAGTGTCCAACCGGGTTCCGGGACGATTAACAGGGGGACTTATACGATCATACCGTTGTATTTTGCCAATAACATGAAGGGAGAGTCTTACGGCGCCGAATTGGATTTAGTTTGGCAAGTGATGGATACCTGGAGGCTGAGCGGCAACTATTCGTATCAGAATCAGGAGCTACATGTGATTGACGGTAGTCGATTTTCTGAGCATGAGGAACGGCATACGCTTAATCACAAGTTTTCCGTCCGTTCGTCGTTGGATCTGTTGCCGAATTTGGGATGGGATCTTTGGTTTAAATATGCTTGGACGGAAGATGTCCACGAGCATTCTATGAATGAGCCCCTCATAAAACATTTAAACGATCTTTTGATACTAGATACGAGGTTATCTTGGAGTCCCGTTCCGCAAGTGGAATTGTCTGTTGTGGGGCAGAATCTTCTAAATAAACGCCAGTTTGAATACTTTTCTGACTTTATCAACACCTCATCGAGTGCTGTTGAGAGAAGCGTTTACGGTCGAATCGAATGGCGTTTTTAAAGTGCATAAAGTTTGAGAGTCTTTGCGCGACATGTTTCAAGGGTTGAAATGCTGAGGGGCTGGCTATTCTTTGGATTTTTCTTTTTTGTCGATCAGCCAATAAGTCAGACCTAAGGCAAGGACTACGGTAGCGCTGGCATAAATATAATCCGGTTGCAGGTTTTTGAAGTCGAAAACGATGACTTTACGGGAGATAGCCATCAAAGCGGTGGCTACGACCAGCTTGACCGGTATGACATCGCTACGTAAATATAAACTGATGTTAAGAAAGATTTCAATCGCAATCAGTACTGCTAAGAAAGCGCCGAAAGTCGCAAGAATGTCGGGTATGGTCATGAGCATGAAAGGCGATGATTTAACCAATTTTTCATACATCACGTAAATGACGTCGGCTACGCCAAAATAAATAACGATCACCATCAGAAAAGCCAGAACAGTGACGGCGAAACGAATGGTTTTGTGAAACAGAATTAGAATGCTTTGTTGGTCATCGTGTATCGGTAATTCTTCGTGGGATTTTCTTTTATTGTACGAGTTCTTAAAAAAAGTCATCAAAGAACTGACCAGGCTTTTGTTGAAATTCTGGTCGTGACTTTTTTCCACGTTACTAAAAAAGACGTTAAGGCCCTTGATGTTAAGCTTGGCTAACTGCGAAGCATCGATTTCTTCGAATCCCATACTCCAATCTTCGAACTGACGTTCCGTGATGTAACTGCGCTCGAGTTCGGTGACATTGGTATGGCGAGGATCTTTTTTTATGGCCTCGAAGACTCTGTTTACGGTTTCTTCTTTGCCTTCCAGAACCTGAATAAAGCATTCGTTGTAATAGAGCAAAACGCCGGTCAGCCCGTTTTCTGAGTTGCTGCGTCGGCACTCTCTGAGCAGAGTCAGCAATTGTTCCGAACTGAACGGTTTTACGGCTTGACTGAGATAGATCAATCGGATCATGGTTCATTCTCCGAGTTTAGTGCTTGTGGTTTTTCAGTTTGCTGGAATGCCAAGCCGTTGGCAAGTCAATAATCAGGAAACTTACTTTTGCGAGTGGATCATAAAAGCAAACAGTCCGTATAACAGGTGGGAAACTCCCAAGTACAGAAAAAGCCAGTGATAATTATTGTCGATCGGAATCTGGTTCACACGGCCGTAAAACGCTAAAGCAGGGATCAGCAATAGCAGGAAAATGCCTAGTAACGCAGTTCCCTGGTAATTGTTGCTGAAATGACAGTAACTGAATACCGTTATTTCAACAATGCACAAATAGACCAGCATTAGCCGGAGATTACCCGCTAAAGGTCCATAGAGCTCACTGAGTTCGGTGAACAGTAGATCGCTGCCGCTGATAGTCAAGATGCTGACAATCAACAAAATAATGATCGAGGCATGCACATTGACTTGCAGGGCAATTTTCAAAAGATTCAGACTGGCCGAAGTAGAGATCTGAGTATTCATTAGGTGGTTTCAAAAAAAGGGCCCGCCCCGAAAGTGCAGTTTCAGGGCGGATCGTCATGGGAGAGGTTAGATCGGTAAAGGACCGTTTTGGTTAACCTTTTGAGAGTGATCGCCGTCGTCTTCCGAAGTTTCGTTAGTCGACGGTTGCTCCGGAGGTGTAGAAGTCTCCTGCGGCGGCTCGATTTTTTCTCCATTCATCAAACGGTCGATCTGGTTCTTATCGATGGTTTCCCAGTCCATTAAGGCTTTTGCCATGTTGTGCAAAATTTCCATGTGATCTTTCAGAATGGTTTCGGCGCGATTGTAATTGGATTCCACTACTTGACGAATTTCGTCGTCAATAATTTGCGCCATTTTTTCCGACATAGGTTTGGCTTGCGGGCCCATATAGCCCATACCTTCGCTTTCGCCGTAATCCATTGGGCCGAGCCGGTCCGACAAGCCCCATTTGGTTACCATGTTGCGGGCCAGTTGGGTGGCTCTCTCAATATCGTTAGACGCGCCGGTAGTGACTTTGTTTTTACCGTAAATCAACGCTTCAGCGATACGCCCGCCGAATAAACTGGCAATTTGGCTTTCGAGTTTATCTTTGCTGGCGCTGTATTGATCGCGCTCGGGCAGGAACATGGTGATGCCGAGCGCTCGACCGCGCGGCATGATACTGACTTTGTAAACAGGGTCGTGTTCGGGCACCAAGCGTCCGACAATGGCGTGGCCGGCTTCGTGATAGGCCGTCATCAACAGGTCCTCCTTACTCATGACCATCGAACGGCGTTCCGCCCCCATCAGCAATTTATCGCGCGCCTTATCAAGATCATTCATGTTGACTACGCGCTTATTATTGCGTGCCGCAAACAATGCGCCTTCGTTAAGTAGATTAGCCAACTCCGCACCTGAAAAGCCGGGTGTGCCGCGGGCTAAGTCGGTAATGCTGACATCGTCGGCTAATGGTATTTTTTTAGCATGAACTTTTAATATTTGTTCACGCCCTTTGATGTCCGGCAAGCTGACAGTCACTTGGCGGTCGAAACGGCCA
>JBNLEI010000051.1:0-2997 GCA_050304855.1 Methylococcaceae bacterium | reverse complement strand
GCCGCAATTTACCAACACGCACATCAACTTTCAGCGGGTACCGACGGTGGACACGTCCAATCCGTTTATTGCCAGGACCATACCCACCCTGGACGAAAGCTTTGTCGTCATTCGATTCGGCGCCGAACTGTTTCGGCAAATCGACTTCTGTTATTTACTGACCATGCTGCACGGCTCTTTTATGTCGCGCAAAAACACGATCGTGGTGCCCGGCGGGAAAATGGGCTTTGCCTTGGAAATGATCGTTGAGCCGTTAATTATTAATCTCATTACCAAAGGGAAGTTGATGTGGGGGTGATTTTGCGGGTTTTGTTAAAATTGCTCCAAAAAGCAAACGCAGATTACAACGCTTCGCTTAGCCAATAAAAACCGTAGCCGGGAATTACCAATGTATTGTTGAAAATATCGGGAATCTGGCCGGTATGCAAATCGATCAGCTGGCTGTATTGCGGTCCCGCCCAGTTGCCGACATCTTCCAGGTCAAGCGGTTGCGGACCGCTGTCGAAATTGGCCACCACCAAGACATTTTTGCTTTGCTGGTCAAGGCTGTAGCGGCCAAAGACAAACAGGTGCGGATTGCCGACGTCGATTAATTCGCGGTTATTGAAATCGGCGAATACGTCGATTTCTTTGCGCACTGCAATCATCCGTTTGAGGGGGCAGAAAATTTTGTATTCGGCGGTCCCCGTGGTATTTCTGAGTGCCGCTTTCTCCCAATCGATCATCGGCCGATGCACCCAGCGCGAGTCCCCCGCTTTATCGGGGTCGTCTTGATATGAGAAATCGTTGACTGTGCCAATTTCATCGCCGTAGTACAGCAGAGGAATGCCGCCGAATGACAGAATCAGGCTGTGCAGCAGCAGGATGATTTGGGTGGCGTCTTCAATTGCTTGGGTATTTCCGGATTCCAATGCGTATTGCAGCCCGACCAGCGATGCCAGCGAGCCCGATATACGCGCGTCGCCGGTTTTTTCGTTGTGGCCGAAGGGCAAGCCGCGGGCATGCGAGTCGTCAAAGTTTCCGGTGAAATAGTCAACCAGAAATTTACGGTGGCTGGCCGGTTCATAGCCGGCCAGTACGATATCCCGGTCATCGAAGCCCAGGCCGATATCATCATGGCAACGCACATAGTTGAGCCAGGTGGCGCGATCCAGTTTAACCGGCAGGTTTTTGATGCCCAGATTAAGCAGCTTGGTATTTTTTGTCGCTACCGCATCCCACAATAAAGCCATGTAGGTGGCGTTATAGGCGATCTCGCATTCCTTGGCGATCACCGCATCCTCACCGAAATATTTGATCACTTCGACCGGGGCGACAATAGCCTCGGCAATGAATAACACACCCGGCGCCGCCACCTGGCAACAGTCTCTCAACAGTTGCAGGATTAAATGCGCCTCCCTTTCGTTTTGGCAGGTGCTGCCGATCTTTTTCCACAAAAAGGCTACCGCATCCAGGCGCAGGATGTCCGCGCCTTGGTTGGCCCAATACAGCAGGATATCCAGCATTTCGATAAATACCGCAGGATTGCTGTAGTTGAGGTCCCATTGGAAATCATTGAATACGGTCATCACCCAGCGATTCATTTGCTCATCCCAGGTAAAATTACCCGGCGAGGTTTCCGGGAAAATTTCCGGCATGCTTTGTTCGAACATATCCGGGATGTTGCGTGTAGTGAAAGTGTAATAGTAGTTTTGATAGACCGGGTCGCCGGCACGCGCTTTTTGTGCCCATGAATGTTCGTTGGAGGTGTGGTTGACCACCACATCCAGTACCAGCAGAATATCCCTTTCCCGCATGTCGTTTGCTAATTCGGTTAAATCCTGCATTGTGCCGATGCGCGAATCGATCTTCCGAAAATCGCTGACCGCATAACCACCGTCGCTTTTCCCTTCCGGACAGCGGAGAATCGGCATGATATGTACCAGATTAATGCCTAACTCCTGAAAATAACCCAGATGTTCGCGCAAACCCTGCAGGTTTCCTGCAAAGCCGCTGCTATATAGCGCCATTCCAACCCATCGCTGATGTAGAAACCAATTATGATCTTTCTCTCTTTCATTATCGAGTTGCTTGAGTTCTTCAGGGCGATTGATATATTTCCGGGCCATGGTTTCCACCAGGCGCTGTGCCTGTTGCTCAAAATCGTCACGATGGCCGTATATACGCTGGAATAGTGAATAAATGGCATAGAAATTAGCTCCTAGACGCGTATAAAAGTGACGCAGGTCCTGCCTGCTGATCTCTGTTTTTAATCTGTTAAGAATTTCATTCAGGAGAGAATGTGAAACCTGTTCGTACATATTTTTCTCGATTTTTGTTTTCGCGAAGCAACACCGGGTTTTGGCTCCTCATCCTGTTCAACGCCGGTGGCGTGATGATGTTGCTGTTGGCGACGTGTCTCAATTTATGTGTTTATTTGTTGTGCGAACCTAGCCCGCCGGCTAAAAGCTTTCTATGATAGCACGGCTTTAAATATTCGTTGCTTTAGCGCTGAAAAAATTCGGTTTGTGCGGAAAATGGCAGGGAAATCGCATAACAGGTCAGGGTGAACGGGACGCTTGTTAAGCGTTGTAAATCTGTAACAGACTTATTTGAGAGGCGGTCTAATCCAAACAGTTTATCGAAGATCAAACAGCACAATGACCCTTATGCTAATCGATAAAATTACGATAAAAGCTAAAATCAGTTGAAATGGCGCCGCGCAGGGCGATGACTTTGCTGGCGAACTGCTGCGCGACATTTAATATTTCGGAAACCGGCCGGCCTTCTTTTAGGCCATGAATATAAATTGCAGTGAATGCGTCGCCGGCGCCAACGGTATCGACTATTTGTTTGACGGGTTCTGGTACCACGTGGTGACATTCTCCTTCCCCGGTTAACACCATTGCGCCTTGGGCGCCTCGTGTCACAATGAGTTGTTCCAAACGGAACTGATTAAGCAGGCTGTGCATTGCCTTGCCGATATCCGTTGCGGTGAAACCCAGTTGCCGCAGCTCA
>JBNLEI010000050.1:0-8531 GCA_050304855.1 Methylococcaceae bacterium | reverse complement strand
ACGACATATTGGTTCGTGTCAATGATTTTTTCCGGCTTATTGGCATCTCGCCCAAACATTATCCATTGATACGCTCCCTCGTATATTTTGGTCATTTTCATATCTGTAACGCCTCGTTAATCTGTAATTATCGAACAGGGGACTATTAATCGCTTAGATTAATGACGCTTAGCGCACTTCTGCACTTTTGCACTTTTTCATGAATAATCTGAGCCGCATGATCGACACTTTCCGCGACGGCCTGCAAACTTTGCAGATATTCTCCGGCTTGCGACGCTTCGATTCTCGAGTTTGCTGCAATCACCCTGGCCGCTCTAGCCGGATGCATTACTTCGCCCAACTGATCCAGCAGTTGACTGACATGAAGATTAAAATCTTTTCTGCAATCGTGCATCCTTTGCCGGGCATTGTGCAACGGCTTCTCCAATGAGTCACCATACGGCGTATTGGCGGTAGCCTTCGAGACCTGTTCAAACTTATTGCATGCCCCGGTCATTCGGTATTCGTTAACGGTCAATTGGTACAGATGCGAGGCGTGCTTATTGATATCGTTAACCAATTGAATGGTTTCCTTAGCCAATTCATTGATGAAATCGGTAATCGGCTGAAATCCTTTAGCTTTTTCCCCCGCTCTGAATGCTATGGCCTTTGCATTGGCCGCAGCCAGGGAAATTTCTTTGGCTACTTCCATGACTGCGCTTAATTCAGCGGCAATCGATGCAACGGCTACAAATTGCGATTTTGTCTGACTTACGCTCATATTCTTTTGCAACTCTAATGACAACAATCCGAATGACTCTTTTAGCTTAGATTAGATTAAAAAATTTCCCAGCTAATATAAGAAATTTCGGCCGTTTCGGTGTTTTCTTTAGTTGGCAATCAGACTTGATAACGGGTCGGATCGGAGACCCCAAGTTGGGCAAAACCGGCAGCCCTTAAACGACAAGCGTCGCAGCGGCCACAAGCGCGACCCTCGCTATCAGCGGAGTAACAGGATACGGTTTGGCTATAATCGACGCCCATTTCGAGGCCTTGTTGGATAATTTCGGCTTTGCTGAGCGAAATCAACGGAGTATGAATCACTGTTTTCTGCCCTTCGACACCGGCTTTGGTCGCAAGGTTAGCCAAAGTTTGAAAAGCGGCGATAAATTCAGGCCGGCAATCGGGATATCCTGAGTAGTCGACCGCGTTGACCCCTATAAAAATATCGCGAGACTCCAGCACTTCGGCCCACCCCAGCGCAAAAGACAGAAATATGGTGTTTCGTGCCGGAACATAAGTCACCGGAATTCCTTCCTGAGGGTGATCGGGCACGGCGATCTGCGCGTCCGTCAGCGCGGAACCGCCGATGGCATTTAATCCCAGTTTGATAATTTTATGATCGATGACTTGATAATGCTTGGCGATATTTCTGGCGGCATTCAATTCGGCATTATGGCGCTGGCCGTAGTCAAAGCTCAGCGCATAACACAAATAACCTTGTTGTTTGGCATGCGCCAGAACGGTTATGGAGTCGAGCCCTCCCGACAATAAAATAATAGCTTTTTTCGGCACCGATTATTTCCCCCGCGCATCCTGCCATAAGTATTTATGTAACTGAATCTGGAACCGAACCGGAAGCTGGTCGGCAAGAACACGGTCGGCCAACTGTTCCGGCGGCATTTGCCCCATCACCGGCGAAAACAGCACATGGCATCTTTCTGCAAGCCGATACTCTTCTATCATCGTCTTTGACCATTGATAGTCGTTTTGATCGGCGATGACAAATTTTACTTGATCGGTTTGATTCAAAAAGTCGATGTTGCCGTACAGGTTTTTATCCAGCTCCCCGGAAGCGGGCGTTTTAAAATCCAAAACTTTGACGACACGGCTGTCCACAGCGGATACATCCAAGGCGCCGCTGGTTTCCAGAGAGACATGATAATTTTCCTCAACCAGCAGTTTCAATAGATCGATACAAGCGGGCTGAGCCAGAGGCTCTCCACCGGTCACAGTAATATAACGGGTTTTGTAACGCCTAACTTGATCCAGAATTTGACCGAAGTTTTTTTTCTCGCCCCCGCTGAACGCATAGGCGGTATCGCAATAGATACAACGCAAGGGGCAACCGGTGAGACGAATAAACACAGTCGGAATCCCAACCGTAGCTGCCTCACCTTGCAGCGAATAAAAAATTTCGGAAATGCGAAGTGTTTTATCCATTCAAATTAAGGCTGGTCCATCTGCATCAGTTTCTTAGCCGCCAGATGCGCTGCCGTGGTGCCTGGATAGTTCACCGTCACTTGAGTCAAATAATCGCGCGCTTTGGCAATATTTTTCTGATCGAACTCGATGTATCCCAGTTTCAACAAAGCATCCGGCACCTTGGGACTGTTCGGATACAGTTCCACCACTTGAGTAAAAGCCGCACGGGCCGAATCCGTATCCTGATTGACTTTATAAGCCTCACCCAACCAATATTGCGCGTTATCCGCATACTCTCCGGCTGGAAACTGATTCAACAGATCCTTAAAAGCGGCGATCGCCTGCGTGTTGTGGCCGTTCCTCAAGGTCTCGTAAGCATCCTGATACAACTGCTTTTCACTAGCCGCAACGGCTGCGCCGGGTGCAGCGGTAACCGGCGGTTGTTGAACGTATTGCTGAGGCGCTTCTATTGCTTTTTGGACATTACCCTGCCCGGAACTTGAATTAAGTTCTGTCCCTACACTCGGGGTTCCCATCGTCAATGATTGAATCCGTTGATCCAGATCAGAGTAAATATTACTCTGCCGACTTTTCAAATCCTCAATGACTTGCGCTTGCTCCTCGACCACGCCGCGCAATTGCTGGACTTCCTGCTGCAACTGCTCCAACCGGCCCAATACCTCGTACAAAGCGCTATTCGAAGGCGCTCCTCCGGTTGCATAAGCACTACCTTGAGGATAGGAAGAGTTATCGATCACCGGTGGTAACGGTCTCGGCCCGGCCGATACGCCGGCAACAAAAGGCAAAAATAACAAATATCGATACTTCATTTAACGACCCTGATAAATCAGTTCAACGCGACGATTTAACTGCCAAGCAGCCTCATCATGACCTTCCACGCTCGGTTTTTCTTCGCCGTAACTGACAATCTCCAACTGACCGTCGGCCACGCCCTGTACTTTCATCATTCTGGCAACGGATTTAGCTCGTTGTTCGCCCAAAGCGATGTTGTATTCCGGCGAGCCTCGCTCATCGGCATGCCCCTCCAGCACCAGGCGTTGAGCCGGATGCGCCAACAAATATTGAGCATGGGCTGCGATGACGGGAATAAAATCCTGTTGTACCTGGCTGCTATCGTACATGAAGTATATCGTGTGTTTCGACAACGGATTTTGCGGATCGGTGAATTCGGCCCCCATTTCTTCAGGACTCAGTTCACTGCCAGTCAAATCCGAGCCTTCGCCATAACCGCTGGTTGCAGCGCTATCTACGGCAGCTCCGCTTTGTCCGCTTTCAAGAAAATCGGCGCCTTTTTCATCCGTTGAACTACAACCGCCTAACAGCGTTGCAGCCATGCCCAGTACCAATAAGATTTTGTTCAATTTCATGGTTTTAATTCCCCCGAGAGTTTGTCTTACTAAGTTAATAAATAAACGCCATCAAAAAATTATAGGTCGTTTCCTGTTCGACTTTCAAAAACGTCTGCGGATATTTCGTTCCGATCCGGAAAGCCGAATAGCAAACATCCAAACTACCTATCGACTGGCGTCTGTTGAACCCTGATATGTTTTATCGAGTTCGAACGACGCCTGTCGGTTCGAAAATCAAGGCGCCCAGGCGGGTTCTCTGACTTCACCACTTGCGAAAGCCAGTTTCTGCTGCATCCCGCCGTCGACCGAAATCGCCGCCAGAACCGAGTTTCCGCCCTTTTTCGAAGCATACAGAACCATAGTGCCGTTGGGCGCAAAACTGGGCGATTCGTCCAGCGGTCCTGCGGTCAGGACATTGACTGTCCGGGTAGCCATATCCATCACGGCTATTCGGTAATCCCCACGGTTGGCATGGACCATCACAATACTCTTGCCATCGCTGGAAAAACGTCCGCGGGCATTATAGTCGCCGCTAAATGTCAAACGGCTGGCTCTTCCGCCCTGACTCGGGATCATATAAATCTGAGGCTTGCCGCCGCGATCGGAAGTAAAAATAATATGTCGGCCATCCGGAGACCAAGCCGGTTCCGTATCGATGGCGTAACTTTTAGTCAACTTAAGTAACGACTTATTCTGCAAATTCAAGATATAAATATCGGGACTGCCGTCTTTGGACAGAGTCAGCGCCAACCGGTTGCCGTCGGGCGAAAATGCCGGCGCGCCGTTAATTCCCTTCAAAGCGGACACGCGCTGCCTTTGTCCTGTCGCCAACGTTTGCACGTAAACGGCGGATCTTTTCCGCTCAAAAGACACATAGGCGATTTTTTTTCCGTCAGGCGACCAGGCCGGAGACATCAAAGGCTCCGACGATGACGCAATCGTTCTCGGATTGTAGCCGTCTGCATCGGCCACCTGTAATTTATACTGCTTTTTGCCTTTGCCCGAACCACTGCTGGTGACATAAGCAATGCGGGTACTAAATACGCCCGGCTTTCCGGTCAGTTTTTCAAATACCAAATCGCTGATTCGATGAGCGGTACGCCTTAATTCGTATGGCGACACGGTCAATCGATAGCCCATAATTTGTTCGCCTTTGTATACGTCAAACAATTGAAACTGGACATTCTGACGACTGCCGTTCGGACTGATTTGGCCGATCAACAAATAATCCTGCCCCAATGCGCGCCAGTTTCTAAACCGCACGCTGGCGGCATCGGTCGGCCGCGTCAACATATCCCGTTCCGGCAAAGTCTTAAAATAACCGCTACGGCTTAAATCCGACTGAACGACGGCGGCAACATCAACCGGCAGCGTGCCCTGGCCGGTAAACGGCACGACCGCAATCGGAACCGCCGTTTCAACACCTTTGGTGATTTCTATCGTCAACGCCGCCAGGGAAACACCGGCCCACATCCAGAAGAAACCGCCAAGTATTAATTTTCTCAACAACACCATTTTTTATTCCTGCCTATTCGTCATTTGACGGAAATTCGAAGCGCTATTCCGGTTTAAAAACAAAAGTAAATGTTCTGAAGCTACGGGCAAACAAAGTCCGATCTTTCGGTATCGGCAACGGCGAAGCTTTGCGTACCGCATTTTCGGCCGACCGGTCGAATACCGTATCGCCGCTGCTTTTCACAACCGTCGCATCCATGACATCGCCGCTGGCCAGCAATTTCACTTGAATCGTACAGCTTAAGCCTTTCCTAACTGTCATCGGGCGAATCCAACTGTTATTCACTTTTCGTTGAATAGCCGCCGTTGCCGTTATGGTCGATTGCCGATCTTGCTCCGCTTTGGCTTGGGCCGCTTCCGCCTGCTGCTTGGCCAAGGCTTCCTGCCGGACCTTTTCGGCCTTTTCTTTAGCCAACTGCTCTTGCTTCCTTTTTTCCTCGGCTAATTTTTCCTGCTCACGTTTTTTCGCCTCAGCCTCTTTCTGAGCCTGAATACGTTTTTGTTCTTCCGCCTGTTGCTGTTTTATTTTAGCCAATCTGGCCGCTTCTTCGGCCAATTGTTTTTGCAACTCGGCTTTTTTTTGCTGCTCTTTGATTTCAGCCTGCTTACGCTGCTCCGCAATTTCTTTCGCTTTTTTCTCTTCTTGCAGACGCTTTTCGCGGGCTTGCTGTAATTTTTTTTCCTCGGCGGCTCTTTGCGAAGCCAATTCCCGCTGTTGTTTCTCTTTAGTTCGCTGCTGATCCGCTTCGACCTGTTTTAAACGCTCCGCTTCCTGAATGACTTGCTCGTCGTCCAGTACGGAAGCCTGAATGATTTCCGGCAGCGGTTGTTGCTTTTTCACCTCCGGCTCGCTATCGAAACTGAAGCCGAACAACAACAAAAGGGAAAAATGCAAGGCCATAGCCAAGCCAAAAGACACACCGAATCTGTGCATATTGCTCATAGCCTACTTACTGCTCAAAAGAGCTGGTCATCAAACCGACGCTGGGAACACCGGCATTTTTCAAAGCCGCCATCACCGTCACCACTTTGCCGTAATCGACGCGATGATCGCCACGGATATAGACTTGGGTTTGCGGTTTATTGCGCAATACCGCCGCCACACGGATCAACAGATCTTGGGGCTGCACAGGTTCGTCCTCGCGGTCGCCGCCGATATCAATATAATAGCGCCCGGTTTGATCGATTGAAACGATCACAGGTTCTTCGGTTTTCTGCTCGACCGGTTCGCTCACGGCTTGAGGTAAGTCGACATCCACCCCGGTTTGCACTAAAGGTGCGGTAATCATAAAAATTATCAGCAACACAAAGGTGACATCAATGTAAGGCACGACATTGATTTCGGCCATCGGCTTTCTTTTTGACGATCGTCTGCTCATTGACTCAGTGCCTGCCTATGCAGCAACACAACAAATTCATCGATAAACAATTCGTAACGGCCAGCCAACCTTTCCAAGCGGGTGGCGAAACGGTTATAGGCAATCACCGCAGGAATCGCGGCGAACAAACCGATGGCCGTAGCGATCAACGCTTCCGAAATACCCGGAGCCACGTGGGCCAAAGTGGCGTTCTTGATTTCACCCAACGCCCTGAATGAATTCATGATGCCCCAAACGGTACCAAACAAACCGACATAAGGGCTTGTCGAACCGACCGTTGCCAGAAACGGCAATGTCTCGTCGAGCCTATCGAGTTCACGAGACAACTCTATACGCATCGCACGTTGAGCGCTTTCCACCTTAACCTCGGCGCTGATCTCCGATTTCTGATGGATGCGGGAAAACTCCTTGTATCCGGCCAAAAAAATTTTTTCGATACCTTCCGGCTCGATTTCATGCCCGGCCAGTTTGCGGTACAATTCGGTCAAATCCCGACCGGACCAAAATTCCTCTTCGAAATCATCGGCGATTTCCGCAGCCAGAATCAGTTCCTTGCGTTTGTTGAAGATAAACGTCCAGGACAATACCGAAGCCGACAGTAAAATCAGCATAACAAATTGCACGACAAAACTGGCTTGTAGCACCAGATCAATAAAAGAAAGGTTAGTCGTCATGGTAATTGTTCCAAAATGGCAGCCGGAATGGCTTTAGGTCTCATATTCTGTGCATCCAAACAGGCGATACGGACTTCGCCCTTGCATAATAAATCATCGCCGCGATTGATTTCCTGGGCAAACAGAAAACTGGTTTTTTTGGTTTCAGTCACTTCGGCGCTCACTTGAATTTGTTCGTTGAAACGGGCCGGTTTCAAGTAATCGACCTTGACTGAACGCACGACGAAAATCACCCCTTGTCGGTCGATCAGTTCGTCTTGCTCAAACCCGAGGGAACGCAACATTTCCGTTCTGGCACGTTCGAAGAATTTCAAATAATTGGCGTAAAATACCACGCCACCGGCATCGGTATCCTCATAATAGACCCTGACGGGCCAGTTAAATCTTTCCATTGTAATCAATAAATCTGTCTACTCGACTGCTAAAAGATATTCAGAGATTAAAAATGTCGTCGCTAAGCGGTTCGCCTTCGGGTGCTTGCAAACCAAAATGCAGATAAGCCTTCTGGGTTACGACCCGGCCTCTCGGCGTACGCATGATAAACCCCTGCTGTAACAGATAAGGCTCCAGCACATCTTCAATAGTGCCGCGCTCTTCGCTGATGGCTGCCGCCAAAGTATCCAGTCCGACCGGACCGCCGGCAAAATGTTCAATCATTGACAATAATAATTTTCTATCCAAGGCATCGAAGCCGTTGTCATCGATTTTTAGCATCTGTAAGGCTTGAGAGGCAATCGTCCGGTTGACCGTACCGTCACCCTTCACCTCGGCAAAATCCCTTACCCGCCGCAACAGGCGGTTAGCGATTCTGGGCGTACCGCGCGACCGGCGCGCAACCTCGTTGGCTCCGCCGTCGTCCATCGCAATTCCCAATAACCCCGCCGAGCGCAGTACGATCTCTGTCAACTCTTCAATGTTGTAAAACTCGAGCCGCTGGACGATGCCGAAACGGTCGCGCAACGGCGAAGTCAGCAAACCGGCCCGAGTTGTCGCCCCGATCAAGGTAAAGGGCGGCAAATCCAGTTTAATCGAGCGAGCCGCCGGCCCTTCCCCAATCATAATATCGATCTGGTAATCCTCCATGGCAGGGTATAGCACCTCTTCCACCGCAGGACTCAAGCGATGAATTTCATCGATAAACAGCACGTCGTGCGCTTCCAGATTGGTCAGCAGAGCAGCTAAGTCGCCCGCTTTATCGAGTACCGGCCCGGAAGTCTGGCGGATGCTAACCCCCATTTCTGCGGCGATAATATTAGCCAGCGTGGTTTTACCCAATCCGGGAGGTCCGAAAATCAGCACATGATCAAGCGCCTCGGAACGCGCCACCGCGGCTTTGATAAAGATTTCCATCTGCTGTCGCAGTTCTTTTTGTCCGACATAATCGGCCAACCGTTTAGGTCGAATGGCCC
>JBNLEI010000049.1:0-1754 GCA_050304855.1 Methylococcaceae bacterium | reverse complement strand
ATTCAATATCTCATGGCTAACTGAAATGGAAAACAAGGTCATCGGTGATGCCGTCGATTTCTCCGGTATCAAACGTGTATTGGTGGTGAAGCTGCAGCATTTAGGCGATGTGCTTCTGACGACGCCGACGTTTAGTGTGCTTAAGCAGCAATTTCCTCATCTGGAAATAGATGCCCTGGTTTACCAAGAAACCGAAGTGATGTTGAAGGGTAATCCCGATATCGATACGATCCTTACGATCGATCGATCGTGGAAAAAAAGAGGCGTACTTTATCAATCGAAGCGGGAACTTGAGCTTCTCGGGCAACTGCGGAAGCGACGTTACGATTTGATCATCAATTTAACGGACCGCTGGCGAGGTGCCTGGTTAACGCGATTGTTGAAACCCCGTTACTCGGTTTCTCAGCCATACCCGCATAGAAGGGGTAAAGCATGGAGAAAAAGTTTTACTCATATTTATCGTGTTCCTCAGCAGAACAGGCATACGGTTGAAAACAATCTGGATGCGCTGAGGCGATTAGGTTTGCTGGTCAGGCAATATCGTCATTCGTTAACCTTTGTGACGCGGGAAACGGCTCAGGAAAAGGTAAACCAATTATTGGGCCCGAAATTATCGCAGGAAAAAAAAATTGTCGTTATTCATCCGACATCAAGATGGATGTTTAAGGCGTGGCATGTCGACGGGTTTGCCAAGGTAATTGATGGTCTGCACGAATTAGGCCATTGCCCTGTCCTGATTTCAGGTCCGGATGTTTCCGAACTCGAATATATCGCTTCGATCAAGCATAAAACTAATGCACCGTTTGTTGATTTTTCAGGCAGGTTGAGTTTGGAAGAATGTGGAGCGCTGCTTCAACGGGCCGACTGTTTTTTGGGGTTGGATTCGGTCGCAATGCATATTGCATCCGCGATGAATACGCCAACAGCCGTTTTATTTGGCCCAACAAAAGATAAAATTTGGGGGCCATGGCTGGTCAGACATGAAATAATAACGAAAGAGATAATTTGTAGGCCTTGCGACCTGAAAGGGTGCGGAGACGGCATGGTCAGCGAATGTATCCAGGCGATTCGACCGGAGGAAGTCATTCAAGCTGTTCAGAGACTAATGGGCGAAAAGCTATCAATCAGTGAAAATGCTCAGAGTCGTTTGGATTAATAAAAGCAAATGGTTAAAACCGGGCCCCATCGTTTATATGGGGCTTCTTAACGCGATATCCTTCGCTGAGTTGAAAATTGCAACCGACTTTTTTGTCGATTCAGGAGACGAGTTGGATACGACACAAGGTCTTGCAGGATTTTACGGGGTAGAGGCGTCACCTTTTTTGACTATTCATCGTATCGAACAAGGCAAACGGGGAAAGCGAAATGTGTATCGGCAAGCGCTTGTGAAGATTGAAGAGTATCTGAAACGCGGAGATCAAGTACTGGCTTTGACCCGAGAATTGGGTGCGTTTTCTTTACTGTTACGCATCAAGAAAAAATATCAACGCCTTAAAGTCGTTTACGAATCGCACGACTATTTTTTAACTCGATCCCATTTGCCCAGGCAGAATATCAGCGCAATTCGCCGGCAATGGGCGGAACGGCTGTTGATTCCAAAAGCCGACGCTTTAATTTGTCTTACCGAGCATCAGCGGGCATTGTATCAGCAGTATTGGAATCATTTGCCTATGGTGGCTTTGCCTTTAGGATGTTTGCATTTTAGCAGGCAGGATGCAGAGTCCCGTCGGGTCAAGAGGAATGTGAGTTATATT
>JBNLEI010000048.1:0-3589 GCA_050304855.1 Methylococcaceae bacterium | reverse complement strand
GCCATCCTTCGGTATCCGTTGCATCGACGAAAAGCCGGGTCGGCTCGGCCGGATCCAAACGGGCGAAATCGTACACCAATCTTTTACTGGCGCCGCGATCGATCCCTTCGATCGAGCCCAGTTTCAGCTGGCAGGGAGCGTCGTAACAACCATGGCAAACCACGCACCGCGAATCGAGAATGGGCTTGACGTCGTCGTAAAACGAAATGCGGCGACTTTCATCCGCGGGACCAACTTCATTTGCCGCCAAAATTCTGGGTTTGGGCGCGGCGGGACCGTAAAGGCTTTCAAAATCGACCGTCCGGTAAGCGATCGAGGCACATCCGGCCATGATGATAAATACGAGAACAAGTAATGGTTTCATTATTATTATGTCGAGTGGGGCTATGAATGATCCTTGCAATGGCTGACTAAAACCGCTACGGACAATACGGCAGCACTTTCCGGTAACCTTCGCGACCGCCCGGCCCAACCCGTTTTCGTTAACTTTCGACGGCGTTAACTTGCGTCAAAGCCTGCCCGGCAATCAGCAGCGGAACGATCGATCCCTGAAAAGAGTGTATAGCAGAAGACGGGCGGAACCTATTTTTTACACCTTGCCGCGGCTGTCGCGAGCGGATATTTTGGTAATACGTTAAAACAAAAGCAGCGAAGTTAGTACGGCGGTTTCAGTAAGCCTGCACGCCGAATTTCAGCAACAATCTCGGTAAAACGTCGTCCAGATTCAGCACGTCCTGATCGGTCAATTCGATCAGGTTGAAACTGTATTTCCGGTAAATAGCCTGTTTTTCCTGTTTGCGCGCCAGATATTTCTCGTCGTTATCGTACCCCCAAAACTCGATGTAGACCTTGCCGGTGGGGATATAAAAATCGCAATACATTTCCTCCTCAATCGGCAACTTGCGTTCGTATGCATGAACGATCTCCGCCATGTAAAGCCAGTTATCGATCAACATTTCCGCCTTGGAACGGACGAAATGACCGTCGGTTGCGCGATGCGTCGCTTCGAATTTATGGCGAAAACTGTCCATCTTGTCCGATTCGGTTTTCGGCCTGTCGACTCCTTTCATATTATCGATACTGTCCTTCAACGCTTTGACGTTGAGGATCTTTTCCGGCCAGCGGGCGTAAGGAACGCCGGAACGCGAATCCTCGCCTTGCTTTGCGCCGAGCTTGGCTCCCTGATCGGTCACCAGCCATCCTTTCAGACCTTTTTTGATCCATCCCAATTCGGACAGGATGTAGTTCATCTTGTTGGGCGACAAGTCGAAATGCTTGCCGATGGCGGTTGCCGTAATGAGTTGCTCGGCCGGCGATTCATCCGCGACCAAATCGAATTCTATATCCTCCGGCCACGCCGCATACGTACCGTACTTGCCGGTTAAGTGGACGCCGCCCAAACGCTCTCCGGCTTCGGTCAGCACCCATTGATCGTCCTCTTTTGTTATCAGCCCCAGGTCATTCAACCGGGAAAATAATTGGCTCGGAGCGATTCCACGTTTTTTAGCCAACTGCGTGGTGGACAGTTTGTTGACTTCTGCCATTGTTAATTCCCTTCAAATTACGTATCAATGTAACGGTGATTTTGCAATCTCCATTTCTATTCCGGACATAACTCTACTAACATCATCATTCTCGAAATAAATATAAAAAAATAAAGGTAATTCGGAAAGGAATTTAAAGAATTTGCATTGAAATTATGGCTGTGATAGAAGATTTTGCTAGATGCATAGTACGATCTGCATCGCTCGTTTGAACACTCGCTTCATCATGAAAAATGTTCAAACGTTATCTGTAGGCTTAATAAAAACTATAAAACTCGGGAGAATTAAAATGAAAAAAATACTCTTCACTATGACTACACTGGCTTTTGCCATGTCAATGTCTTCTCAGTCGATAGCCGGCGCATCGGACACCTGCAAAGGTTGTCACAACGGTTCGATTGCTCCTAGCGTCGATGCGCTAAAAAGTAAATTTAAAACCGCCGACGAATTAGTCGCTGGCGCAAAAAGCTCCACCAACGACATGATGAAGCCTATACAGGCCGATGAAGCCAAATTAAAAGCGGCTGCCGAAGAAATCGTAAAATAAAGTCAAGCAGTCCGCGCGATTCATCCTCCAAACAGACATGGACCGAAGGAAGCCTCTCTACAGGGGCTTCCCGGTTGAGCCCGACAATAGATTCCCCTCCAAATCAAACGCTGAATCATGCAACATCCTTATTCGGGTGCTTTCTGATATGGCTTGGGGCATCCCTATAGTGCTGATCACAGTATTTCTTCCGTCAACAACCGTGAAAACACGGCTGGAATAACTCATTATTTCGGCCACCTGAAATTTGTTAAGGGTCATCAGAATTAAACGATCGTTTGAGCTGACCAGCTAACGTTCATGGAAAACCTTCATTTCAGCGTTTATCCGAAAAATCGCACGCAGAGGCATCTCATCGCAGTATTTGAAATGAGTTACGTACAAATATCCCCGCCGCAATGGGTAGAACCATTTCGGTCTCGCCTACAAACGGCTTATTCGCGGCTTCACCAGGAATAAAGCGGCTCTCCGGCAGGCAACTTAGGCCCGGAATCGCGAGAGCTTACTCTGCCCGATTGGAGAAGGATACCTGTTATAAATGGATAAGTATCAATAGGATTGTTTTCAGCATTTCCATCACCAGAAAAAGATGAAAGAGAATTTGAGGATAGCCAGTTATTTGAATAGTTCAAGTTTATAGTTAATAAACATGCATAAGCATTTGAAACTTATAACCGAACTCTTGATATAAACTGAGGAATAAGGCCTAAAAATACTCTCCGGAAATATTTAAAGGCCTTAGTTGAGTTAGCTGACTATTGCCGTATTAAGTCAACTGCTAATGAGTCTATCGGGCGTTTTTCTATCCGCAAGTGAATTCCAATAAATTTTGCCCAACCTGCAATAAAACGATCAAATCTGTTTTTACCGATGCGCAAGGAAACATACATCACCAAAACCATCGCACCGCGCGATGGCTTTTGAAGGAAAAATCGTATTGATTGTTTGTCGGAGGCAGAAAAATAGAGGACGGATTGACTCGTACTAGTGCTACTTTTTATTGTGGCGGTTTGTTTATATCGGCGTTTATTTTTTGGACTGCAACAGAAATGTTCCATTATAGATATTATCGGCCGGACATCGATCATTGCTTAAATGGCGTCCCGAGAGGGATTCGAACCCCCGGCCTGCCCCTTAGGAGGGGGCCGCTCTATCCTACTGAGCTATCGGGACGTGGCGCTATTTTATCATAAGCCTATCAGGCTTGGCGGCTGTTTTCCCCTCGCTACGCCACTATATACCTCTATCGAACCCCCTTCTCTCGCTGGGTTTGCCGCAATTAATTGGACTTCATTCAACACTGAAACTTATTCGGTCAATGTAGGCTGAGGACGTATTATTAATCATTCCGGCGCGAGTGGGGCGACGCTTAGAGTCATGCCACCTTTAGGCCTGATCGTCACCACCATATCCATTTCCGGCGACGGGCCCCGATGGGTGAATTGGTAGTTTTGCACCATCATGCTCAGCAACGCCGTCGCTTCGGTCAGGGCAAAGT
>JBNLEI010000047.1:0-2576 GCA_050304855.1 Methylococcaceae bacterium | reverse complement strand
CCGCTGCTGCTGCTGGATGAGCCGACCGAGGGTCTTGACGGCGATACCGAAAGGGATGTATTGCGGGCATTGAAAGAACTCGGCCGCGACAAAACCGTCGTGATCGTCACGCACCGGGAGGCGGGTTTACAACTGGCCGATCGAATCTATCGCGTCGAAGCGGGTGGATTGATCGAGTGCGAGGCAAGTCGGGTAGATTCTCTCGGGAATTGATAGCGAAGACAACTGGATAGGGCGTAAGCGGCGATCTTGCTGTACAAGCCGTTCGGTCGGCGGTCCGTGCCAGTCCAGTGAAGGAGTTTGCCTAATGTTTCAGATCGATGTTTTCATGCAAAAAACAGCGTTGGATCCGATACGTTCAACACCTCCCTAAACAGAGGGTTGAATTTCATTTTCTTCGGATTGAGTCGCCGCCTGTCCGTTAGGGTTAGGGGAGGGCTCCTTGCTTTGTTGCGCTTTTTCTTTTGCTTTAATCAATCTTTTAGGAATGACGGGGGCATCAAGACTGACTTCTCCCCAGCGCTCCCTGAATTTATCACACCATTCTGATAGAGCGTGATCGTCTCTCGGGGGCAGCGCCTGTGTTTGATCGATCGCAACCATCAAATTTCTGAATCTGGCATGCGCGTTGCGATGATCCTCGGCCTGCTCGGAATATTTCAGGAAAGTTTGCAGTGCAGCCAAAATGGCGGCCAGAATGACTAAAGCGCCGACGATCATTTTTAATTGAAAAGACGGATTGTTGCTGATCGAAAAAATCATATAACTCGCAATCAGGATTTCCAGCATGATCAGCGGGATGCCTACGACATAATTCATTCTTTTCTTTCGAATCGCCATATCGTAATGCGCTTGCATCAAAATATTGATTTCTTCGTGCCAACTACCTAACAGTTGCTTGATCTGGGCATTCATAACAAAACCTCCGTCGACACCAGCCTGACATGTTGTCTATAAACTTTATGATAACAGTAAAATTTCTTTTCCATGAAATGAATTGGAATCAAAAGCTCTTTAATTCAGATCGTAAGCTCTTGGAGCAAATGGCCGAAAGGTGGTCCGCCAATATAATCAAATCTACGAAGATTCAACAACACATCGGCTGAACGTCTACCGGCTCTGCCTTAGGTCTTCATGGCGTTTTAGATACCTGTGATAGCAAAGTCGACAGACGAAATAATCTCATCTCTAAAATAACTTAAGCTACCTATAGGAGATTCCAGTAAATTTGAAGAAATGGACGATAACTGAGGGGTAAAGAGAAATAACTTTTCATTATTGAAAGTTAATTCCGGTGTCAAGTGGGTCATGGCTTGATTATTGAAATGTTCATATTTACCCAATGGAATGACTAAGCGAGTCGCAATTTGATTAATCAGCGGGCTTTGAATGTCAACGATGTAGGGAAAGAACTTATTAGTTGTTTTGCTTGGGTTTTTATAAATGTCAAATTGCGCCATTAGAAACTCCGGAATTCATCGCTGAAGCAGCCGTTTTCTGCGACAAATTCGTTATATGCGTCAATCGCTTTCTTGTTTTTTTCGCGCCATTCAGCCTCAGCCCGTTTTGCTAAAATTTCGTTCAGCGCTTGTTCCAAAGTTGCGGAAAGGTTAATGTTTAAAGATTTCGTTTTTTTTAGTAAGTCACTGTTTATGCTTAAGTTAGTGGGCTTTTTTGGGGCGTTATCATTGTAATGCTTGTGCATGCCATAAATCTCCATCCGCAGATGCGCATTAGTATAGGCATTGCAGAGCGCACTGTAAACAGATCTTCTGGATCAGAGTAACATTGATCATTCTTACCTCAGCTTCCTCGGTCGGTCCGGTTTTCTGGAATCACTCGGATGTTAGTTTGCAGAACGGATGCCCTAAGGGTGATCCGCCAATAGTCCGGTTGTTCCGTTTTTTCCGCATTCGGATTGCCAAAATTCCGCTTTGGGTTGCGATATTCGTACACAAATGCCAAATGAATCTGAAATTACGTAAAAAATACAACTTATTTCATCGATAAGTAAGTAACAATAAGTTTATTTGTATTTCTTGGGCTTCCTAAGTTATTAATTTGCATGTTTTGTATTGCAAACGAACCTCTCGCGAAGCACTTATGCTCGATAATTTGCATTGTATTTGGACGATGCCGGCAGGCGATGGCGATTTTTCGATACGGGAAATTTTAGGGTCAGAGTAACATTAATAAGAGAATATGTGTCACTCCGACTCCAAAAAGTCCAAGTTAAACGCCTTTCAAGCGTCCGATGGCCCAAAGCGCATGCTCCCTGACGAGTTCGGAAGGGTGTTGTAGACGCTTCATCAGCGAAGCAATGGCTGCTTCGTCACCTTTTCTTCCATTCCCCAAGGCAACGGCGATGTTGCGCAGCCAGCGTTCGTGGCCCAGGCGGCGGATGGCCGATCCCTCGGTTTTTTGCAGGAAGGTGTCTTCGCTCCAATCGAACAGTTCCGTCAAACGCCGGCTGTCCAGATTGTGGCGCGGGGAAAAATCCTTTTCGCGGCTTAATTTGGCGAAACGGTTCCACGGGCAGATCAATTGGCAGTCGTCGCACCCGTAGATGCGATTGC
>JBNLEI010000046.1:0-3904 GCA_050304855.1 Methylococcaceae bacterium | reverse complement strand
TAACGTACTTGATATCATCTTGCCACCCTGCCGCAAATTCAATTGTTAAAAAAACTTGTCGGGTTCAACAATAGTCTTTTCACATAACAATGTCAAATAATATATATACAAAACATGGACAATAGAAAATTTCGGTGGCCTCTTTCGGCTTTTAATGCATTGCATAGACAGGAAATCGGCTTCACCTGAGACATTGAGTACTAAACTGTCGCGCTCCTTAATCTTGGAACTGGTATCGCAACAAGTGCGGATAATTTAAAAAGCGTTGGAGAACGGAAACCTTGGGTTTGACTGACAGCAAGAGAAAGTCGGACAAAATATCCAGGCAAACTTAGCCACTAGGGTCTATATTTCAGACAGCTTATTCTGATTCCCTGGAGTTACCTATCATGGATGCTGAAAACAATAAGAAACTAAACCGCAGACGGTCATTTCGAATCTACGAACAGGTTGACCTCTATTATCAGAAGCTTGACAACACTTTCGCCTTATCCTCTGAAACCGCCGTCGCCTCCCATTCATCCCTCAAGGAACCGGTTCCGGAATCGCTCACCCAAGAAAACGACACTTTAAACGTGAATATCAGCGCTACCGGCATTTCCTTTACCTGCAAAGAAAAATTAAATCCGGGCGACTATGTGATGATCAGAGTCCTTATGTTATCCCGCATGACGCTGGTCATGAGCGGCTGCAAAGTCGTTTACTGCAAACCCAGCAACCCCTTCGAGCCGAACCGATACCCCTATCAAGTAGGGGCTCAATTTGTCAATTTGAGAGACGAAGACAAAGCGCTTCTAACCCGATACGTTGATAAAGCAAGAAGCCGGCAACTGATCAATTGGGGACTGATAACAACGCTATTTTTTTCCCTGCTCGTTTATCCGGAAGTATTTTTAGAGTTAATTCATAAATCCGGCGCATTATTGATAGAAAGCTTCCTAAAAGCGGTCTTTTTTTTGAACGAATTTATCGGATACTTATTCGATGAGTTGGTCATGTCCATTTTCCATACGGATCTTCGCGCCACACAAATAAGCAGCTTTTATTTGCAATTTACGCTTTATGTTGTAATTGGGCTGTACCTATCCGTCCGCGTCATCCCGACATTCTTAAAAAACTTAATCTATCAATGGCGCGTATTTTATTTTCGCAAGAAATCCAGCATTGCGTATTATTGGAAAGAGCAGTCTTTGCTTAAGAAAACATTGATCACGGGCTTGATTTCTGTACTTCTGGCCGGTTACGGGTATAGCTTACTTTGAAGTCGATATCCTTTAACAAAGAAGCTGCAGTGGAAAATTCGCCAAGCAGAAATAGAGTTCAATCCGTTTCTGCTAGGCGAAAATATGACACGCTGAAAACTAAAATGGGGCGACACCCTATTATCTGATTCTCGGCAACTTTATCCTAAACGAGTTCGCTCCGGTCGCATTGGCCACAACCAGTCTCGTAAATTCAGCTTGGCCCTCAATGCTTCTATATCTCCCGGTTCCTCCGGTAATAGCCATGTTGAATTTCTGTCCCTTAACACCCCATACGATGTAACCGTGAACAGTGATTGTGTCCTTACTTGGCACAAGATAATCGAGCGAATGATTGAAATTCATAACACCACTAAACTCAAACACAATTCTTCCCGATAACGCTTCCGCTTCCGACAGAAACGTTTCCCTATCATTCACAAACAATGTCGAAATCGCCGTATCCATCTCATCCGAGAGTACGCGAATCTGTAAAGTCGCATGACCGATCACCTGTTCAGGAAACTCGGCAACAAACTTTCCTCCGCCAGAAGGAACGACTCCGCAAAATGCATAAGGCGTACAATCGGAATCATCCAGCGTGCCGCCCCGATAAAGAATGGCGCGGCTGGAAAATATCGAACCTCTGTAATGGTTCTGGACGGCATCGGGCGCAAACAAAAAGACCAATTCGTTGCCTAATCCCGCTAAATCGATCACGCGGTTATGTGAAAAACTTTCGGTACTGTAGACATTCAATAATCCGACCAGAATGATAGATAAGGCGATTCTATGCATAATATCCTCCAGAAAATGAAAAACAAACGATCAAACTTTGATTAACGTTCAAAGATTGAATTGATCAATTGATTGATAAAAAGCCCTTCGGACTCCGATGAGTTTGAATATTGGTCGAATAATGTTAGGGCGTCGGAAGGTGAAATAACCGAAAAAGCGCCATACCCTGTTCTGGTCATAAATGCGGCATGTAGATGCTCGAAGAAATTCATTCTTTCTCGTGTCAAGTCGGTCATGATCTTCTCCTCATTGGAAATGATTGGATAACGTCAATGCAATACGGTAAACGGTCAACCCGCTAGTAATCGCAGGATAGAGAACGGATGACTGGACTGCTTTAGAAGCGATAAAAGTCATCAGTCGAAATCGATGCTACAGAAAAAACACAAGTAATGAAGTTACCAAACTCACTTGTATCGAGTGATTTTTTAACGCTCACGTCGGTTAACGTGGAATTTTAAATCGCCCCGTACACTGAATATACAATCCCGGCCTCCCAATAAGACAAACAGATAAACTGATGCGCAAGCTGCGGTATCAAGATACTGGCCTAACAACGCTCATTAAAATGTTATTATGCGTAATTTATATGGCGGAACGTTATATGTCACATCATTCGCAAACGGATAAAACTTTGCCTAAAACAGGCTTGGCAGGACTCGTCGAGCATTGGCGTAGCGATTTGTTATCCGGCTTTTTGGTGTTTTTGATGGCGTTACCGTTATGCCTGGGGATTGCGCTGGCATCGGGCTTTCCGCCAGCCTCGGGTATCATCACGGCGGTGATCGGCGGCGTGCTGGTATCGCGTATCAACGGCTCATACGTCACGATCAACGGACCTGCGGCCGGTTTGATCGTGGTCGTTTATGCGGCGGTGCAAAGCCTGGGTGAAGGCGATGCACTGGCCGGGTATCGTTACACCTTGGCCGCAATCGTCATCGCCAGTATTTTTCAGATTGTACTGGGAATATCCAAGGCCGGGCGATTCAGTGCCTTCTTTCCCGCAGCAGTCGTGCACGGTATGTTGGCGGCGATAGGCATTATCATTATCGCCAAGCAATCCCATATTATGCTGGGCGTAACGCCCACGCCCGGCAATTTGTTTTCGACCATTTCCCAGATTCCCCACAGCCTGATGCACCCGATGCCGGAAATTGCTTTCATCGGATTGAGCGGCCTGCTAATACTAAGTTTCTGGCCGCGTATTAAATCCGCGCGATGGAAAATCATTCCGGCCCCGTTAGTGGTGCTGATAGTCGGAATGTTGATGGGGCAATTGTTCGGCCTGCAACACGAACACCTTCATTTGATACCCTTAGCCGCCGAACATGAACACTTGATCGGTCCGGAATTTCTGGTCGATTTGCCCGATGATTTTCTTGATAGCTTTTATTTCCCCGATTTTTCCAAGGCCTTCACGCTGGACTTTTGGAGCGCGGTAATCAGTCTGTGCCTGGTGGGTAGCCTGGAAAGCATGTTGAGCGCGTCGGCGGTAGATAGACTCGACCCTTATAAACGCAACAGCGACTTAGACAAAGATCTGACCGCGATCGGTATCGGCAACGTCATTGCCGGCATGATCGGCGGTCTGCCGATGATCGCCGAAATCGTGCGTAGCTCCGCCAACGTCAATAACGGCGCAAAAACAGGTTGGGCCAATTTTTTTCACGGCCTGATTCTATTGTTATTCGTCGCGTTGTTTCCGCATCTGATCCACAATATTCCACTGGCGACTTTGGCTGTCTTGCTGGTTTATACCGGCTACCGCTTAGCTTCTCCGCAGTCTTTCAGGAAAGTGCTGGATATTGGTGTGGAACAGCTGGCGTTATTCCTGATTACGATAATCGGAGTATTAGCGACCGACT
>JBNLEI010000045.1:0-8746 GCA_050304855.1 Methylococcaceae bacterium | reverse complement strand
GGAAGCTGCATCGGTACCGGATTCGCACCCAGTCTTACTTTAATCTGTTCAACCACACGCAAAAAATCAGCACCAGAACGATCCATTTTATTAACAAAAGCCATTCTTGGGACATGATATTTATCAGCCTGCCTCCACACTGTCTCAGATTGGGGCTCGACACCTCCCACAGCACAAAACACTGCGCAGGCACCATCCAACACCCTAAGCGAACGCTCGACCTCAATCGTGAAATCGACGTGACCCGGGGTATCGATAATATTAATTCGGTGCTCAGAATACTGCTTATCCATACCCGACCAAAAACAGGTCGTCGCGGCCGAAGTTATCGTTATCCCTCTTTCTTGCTCCTGAGCCATCCAATCCATTGTCGCGGCACCATCGTGAACTTCGCCAATTTTGTGCGAAACCCCGGTATAAAAAAGAATACGCTCAGTCGTTGTGGTTTTTCCGGCATCGATATGAGCCATAATACCAATATTGCGATAACGACTTATCGGTGTCTTGCGTGCCACAAAAAAATTCCCGAGCCAAACGCCAAACTACCAGCGATAATGAGAAAACGCCTTGTTAGCTTCTGCCATCTTATGAGTATCTTCTCGTTTTTTGGCAGCCGCCCCGCGACCCTCAAACGCATCCAACAACTCACCAGCCAGCTTTGCCGCCATCGTTCTCTCATTTCTTTTACGGGCCGCCTCTATCAGCCAACGCATTGACAGCGCCACCCTTCTAGAAGGGCGCACTTCAACCGGAACCTGATACGTCGCGCCACCCACTCGACGGGACTTTACCTCCACTCGAGGCTGAACATTTTCCAGAGCTTTAGAAACAACTTCCAAAGACTCCGCATGCCCTTTGCTTTCGATCACTCCCAATGCGCCATAAACGATTTTTTCAGCAACCGACTTCTTCCCGTCGACCATAATCATGTTCATGAATTTGGACAGCATCTCGCTACCGTAACGAGGATCAGGAATCACATCTCTTTTTGCCGCAACTCTTCTTCTAGACATCTCTTAACCCTTAACCTTTTGGTCTTTTAGCGCCATATTTCGAACGACCGCACTTTCTACCATTAACACCGGAAGTATCCAAACTGCCGCGAACAACATGATAACGAACACCCGGCAAATCTTTTACACGACCGCCCCGAATCAACACAACGGAGTGCTCTTGCAAATTATGCCCTTCACCCCCAATATAACTGCTTACCTCAGCCCCATTGGTTAGTCGAACCCTGGCAACCTTTCTTAAAGCCGAATTTGGCTTTTTCGGCGTAGTCGTATAAACACGGGTACACACACCCCTTCTCTGAGGACATGCTTCCAACGCTGGCACATTGCTTTTTTCTACTTTTTTAGCACGAGGCTTACGAACCAACTGATTGATCGTTGCCATATTTTCATCACTCCGATATGCAAATTTTAACCGCCAGATAACAAAAAGAACCGCTAAACGTACGAATAGCAGTTCTTGTTAATCTAGGCTTTGAGTCTCGACTCATGTGAGCAGAGTATACTAACCGCATTCAACAATACGGTCAAGCATTATTTGAAACTATTGATTATTCAATATTTAATGCCTGCTTCAATGCCTCTTCGACTTCGTCCGTATCAACTGTTTGCACCGTCGAATCCTGCTCAGCCATTACATCTGCATGACGTCTTTTACGACGTTGCTCATGATAAGCCAAACCTGTACCGGCTGGAATCAATCGACCTACGATTACATTTTCCTTTAATCCGGTCAGGCTATCGTTAATCCCTCTTACCGCCGCATCTGTTAATACCCGGGTTGTTTCCTGAAATGAAGCCGCAGAAATAAAGGATTCTGTTGCCAAAGAAGCCTTAGTAATACCTAACAACAAAGACTCGTAGCTGGCAGGAATTTTTCCTTCTTTTTCCATTTGGTCGTTGACTGCATTCACCAGAGTTCTTTCCACCTGCTCGCCTTTAACGAAATCAGTTTCTCCCGATGCCGTTATTTCAACTTTTCTCAACATCTGACGAATAATCGCTTCAATGTGCTTGTCGTTGATTTTAACGCCTTGCAATCGATAAACGTCTTGGATTTCTTTCACCAAATAATCAGCTAACTCCTCAACACCTCTGAGCCTCAGAATATCGTGAGGCGTTAACTCACCTTCAGCTATTGTCTCGCCTTTTTCAACAAACTCACCTTCAAATACCGTAATATGGCGCCACTTAGGTATTAAGGTTTCATATTGCTCGCCTTCTGCATCGGTGATAACAACTCGTTGTTTACCTTTTGTTTCCTTACCAAAAGAAACCATACCGGTCGCTTCCGCCAAAATTGCCGGATCCTTTGTCTTACGAGCCTCAAACAAATCAGCAACACGAGGCAAACCACCGGTAATGTCACGCGTTTTACTGGATTCCTGAGGAATTCTCGCCAAAACGTCACCAACTTTCACCTCACCACCGTCTTTGATGCTCGCAATCGCACCGGCAGGCAGAAAATATTGCGCAGGTATGTCCGTTCCCGGCAAGTTAATCAGTTCGCCGTCACCGTCTACCAGCCTAACCATTGGTCTAAGCTCTTTACCCGCGGCACTACGTTGCTTAGGATCAATAACGACCCGCGAAGTCAGACCGGTGACCTCGTCCGATTGTTCCTGTACCGTGACTCCATCAATGAAGTCTTTTAACTGAACAATCCCGTTGACCTCGGTAATAACCGGATGCGTATGAGGATCCCAGTTAACAACGATATCCCCAGCCTTGACCGTTCCGCCATCTTCTACCGAAAGCACAGCGCCGTAAGGTATTTTGTAACGCTCTCTTTCTCTGCCGTAATCATCCATCACACCCACTTCACCTGACCTAGAAACCGCTACCAGATTGTTCTCTCTATTTTTAACGGTTTTCAGGTTGTTGAGCTTGACTGTACCGGCAGATTTGACCTGAACATTACTAATCGCCGCCGAACGAGAAGCCGCACCACCGATGTGGAACGTCCGCATCGTTAACTGCGTTCCTGGCTCACCGATCGACTGCGCGGCAACAACGCCCACGGCCTCGCCGATATTGACCAAATGACCGCGCCCCAAATCACGACCGTAACATTTAGAACAGACACCCGTGCGGCTTTCGCAAGTAATCACTGAGCGAACCAGCAACTGATCAATACCGTTCTCTTCCAACACCGCCACCATGTTCTCATCAATCATAGTGCCGGCAGGAATCAGAACCTTTTGGCCTGATTGGTCGGTAACCTCCAACGCGTTAACACGCCCCAACACACGTTCGGACAATGGCTCGACCACATCACCGCCTTCGATAATTGGCGTCATCGACAAGCCCTTGTCCGTCCCGCAATCCTCCTCGGAAATAACCAAGTCTTGCGCAACATCAACCAATCTTCTGGTCAAATAGCCGGAGTTAGCTGTTTTTAATGCAGTATCTGCGAGACCTTTCCGAGCCCCGTGTGTGGAAATAAAGTACTGCAATACGTCCAGACCTTCTCTGAAATTTGCAGTAATCGGGGTTTCGATGATCGAACCGTCCGGTTTTGCCATCAATCCACGCATACCGGCTAACTGCCGGATCTGCGCCGCGGAGCCCCGAGCACCTGATTCCGCCATCATAAAGATCGAGTTAAAGGATTTCTGCTTCACTTTTTCGCCTTTGGCATCGATCACTTCATCCTCGCCCAAGCCTTCCATCATCACTTTGGCCACTTGGTCATTGGCGTGCGACCAAATATCAACCACTTTATTATACCGTTCGCCGTCCGTTACCAGACCTGACGCATATTGGCTTTGAATTTCATTAACCTCCATATCCGCCGAACGAATAATGTCGGCTTTTTTGGCCGGAATTTCCATATCTTCTATGCCAAACGAAACACCCGATCGGGTAGCATATTTGAACCCCAGATACATCAGTTTATCCGCCAAAACCACAGTATCTTTGATCCCAAGATGTCGATAGCAATAATTGATAAGCCTGGAAATATTTTTCTTCGTCATATCGACATTCACTACGTCGAACGGCATTCCATCCGGCACAATGTCCCAAATCAAAGCACGACCGACAGTTGTTTCTCTACGCCCGGTTTTTTCCACGATATTTCCGTCAGGACCGATCAATTTTTCAGTCACTCGAACCTGAATTTTGGTCTGCAATTCAACCGACTTGCAATCAAGCGCTTTGAGAACTTCTTCAATATCGGCGAAAATACTTCCTTCGCCGGAAGCATTAACCTTTTCCCGGCTGATGTAGTACAAACCTAACACCACATCTTGCGAAGGATTGATCACCGGCTCCCCATTAGCTGGAGACAAGATATTATTGGTCGCCATCATCAGTGTACGGGCTTCCAATTGAGCTTCCACCGACAGCGGAATGTGAACCGCCATCTGGTCACCGTCGAAATCGGCGTTGAAAGCGCTACATACCAATGGATGCAATTGTATCGCTTTGCCTTCGATCAGAGTCGGTTCAAACGCCTGAATCCCCAGCCTGTGCAACGTGGGAGCACGATTCAATAAAACCGGATGTTCACGAATCACCTCTTCCAGGATGTCCCAAACCTCGGCGCCTTCGCGCTCAACCATTTTCTTGGCGGCTTTAATCGTTGTCGCCAACCCACGCAATTGCAATTTACTGAAAATAAAGGGCTTAAATAACTCCAACGCCATTTTTTTCGGCAAACCACATTGATGCAGTCTCAACGTAGGGCCAACCACGATAACCGAACGACCGGAATAATCGACCCTTTTGCCCAACAAATTCTGGCGAAAACGGCCTTGTTTACCTTTAATCATGTCGGCCAAAGATTTCAAAGGCCTTCTGTTGGTGCCGGTAATCGCCCTACCGCGTCTTCCATTATCGAGTAAAGCATCAACAGACTCTTGCAACATGCGTTTTTCATTACGCACGATTATGTCCGGAGCACTCAGATCCAACAGCCGGTTCAAGCGATTGTTTCTGTTAATGACGCGACGATATAGATCGTTTAAATCGGAAGTAGCGAAGCGTCCGCCGTCCAGCGGAACAAGAGGCCGCAATTCTGGTGGTAAAACCGGCAAAACGGTCATAATCATCCATTCGGGGCGATTGTTTGACGCCAGCAACGAATCGATCACTTTCAACCGTTTGGAATATTTTTTAATCTTCGTCTCGGAATTGGTTGAGTTGATTTCCTCGCGCAGTAATTTAACTTCCTCCTGTAAATCAATCGATTTCAACAACTCATAAATCGCTTCTGCTCCCATTTTGGCATCGAAATCATCACCATGCTCTTCGACGGCATCCAAATACTCGTCGTCGGTCAATAACTGACCTCTCTCCAGAGGAGTCATCCCCGGATCCAAAACCACATAGCATTCGAAATACAGTACTCGCTCAATTGCCCGCAAAGTCATATCCAGTAATAAAGCGATCCTGGATGGCAGCGATTTAAGAAACCAAATATGCGCAACAGGACTGGCAAGATCAATATGTCCCATGCGCTCACGACGGACTTTTGACAAAGTGACTTCCACACCGCATTTTTCACAAATGACGCCACGATGTTTCAATCGCTTGTATTTTCCACAAAGACATTCGTAGTCACTTACCGGTCCGAAAATCTTGGCACAAAATAGTCCATCGCGCTCCGGCTTAAAAGTACGATAGTTGATGGTTTCTGGCTTTTTCACTTCACCATACGACCAGGACCGAATCATATCGGGCGATGCCAAACCAATACGAATAGAGTCAAAATCATCGGTACGACCTTGACGCTTTAGGAAATTCATTAAATCTTTCAAGAGCTTATCCTCTCTAACATAGTACCTGATAGTTGCCGAGCTTTATTGATAGTAGAGAACAGGTTATTCCTGCTCCAGTTCAATATTTACACCCAGCGAACGTATTTCTTTAATCAGTACGTTAAACGACTCCGGCATACCAGCTTCCATCGTATGGTTACCATCGACGATATTTTTATACATGCGTGTTCGACCGGTGACGTCATCAGACTTCACTGTCAACATTTCCTGTAGCGTATATGCCGCACCGTAAGCCTCAAGCGCCCAAACCTCCATCTCTCCGAAACGCTGACCGCCGAATTGAGCCTTACCGCCCAGAGGTTGCTGAGTGACCAAACTGTATGGACCCGTTGAGCGAGCATGCATCTTGTCATCCACCAAGTGGTTCAATTTCAGCATGTACATGTAACCGACAGTCACTTCGCGTTCGAACGGTTCGCCGGTCAGGCCGTCGTATAAAGTCGTCTGGCCATGTTCCGGCAAGTCGGCCAATTTCAGCATTGTCCGTATCTCTTCTTCGGTTGCACCGTCGAACACCGGAGTCGCCATCGGCACTCCGCCAACCAGATTAGTCGCCAATTCGACAATTTCGGCATCTGAAAACTTATCGAGAGTTTCTTTTCTTCCGCTACTATTATAAATTTTATCCAAGAAACCGCGTATTTCGGCAACTTTGGCCTGCGCTTCCAGCATCTTGCCGATTTTGACCCCCAATCCTTTGGCCGCCCAACCCAAATGGGTTTCCAGCACCTGCCCGACGTTCATTCGCGAAGGCACGCCTAATGGATTCAACAAAATATCAACCGGAGTACCGTCGGCTGTGTATGGCATGTCTTCAATCGGCACGATTTGCGAGATAACCCCCTTATTTCCATGCCGACCAGCCATTTTATCACCTGGCTGAATACATTTTTTGACTGCCAAATAAACCTTGACCATTTTCAACACACCCGGAGCCAAATCATCCCCCATGGTGATTTTTTTACGTTTCTGCTCAAAACGGGCATCGAATTCTTTACGCTGTAATTCGACCTGTTCGGCAACTTTCTCCAGTTGAAGATTAACATCTTCATCTTGTGTTCTGATTTTCAGCCATTCTGAGTGCTTAAGAGAGTTCAAATATTCCTGGGCAATCTCAGCGCCTTTTTTCAAACCGGAGGGACCCCTTTCCGCTTTTTTGCCAACCAGCATATTAGCCACACGACTGAAAATGTCTTTTTCCAGAATCTTCAACTGATCGTCAAGATCCTTTCTGTAACGGCTGATTTCCGCTTCTTCAATTTCCAATGCTCGTTTATCTTTTTTAACTCCATCTCGGGTAAAGACCTGAACATCAATAACGGTGCCACGGATGTTGCCCGGAACACGCAGTGAAGTATCTTTTACGTCTGCCGCCTTTTCTCCGAAAATCGCCCGCAGCAATTTTTCTTCCGGTGTTAATTGCGTCTCCCCTTTCGGAGTCACTTTACCGACTAAAATATCGCCGCCTTTAACTTCAGCACCGACATAGACAATCCCAGACTCATCCAGTTTGGACAATGCTTCCTCACTGACATTGGGTATATCCGCAGTAATCTCTTCCGGGCTATGTTTGGTTTCACGAGCCACGCAAGTTTTTTCTTCAATATGAATCGTCGTGAAGCGATCTTCTTTAACCACTCTTTCCGACACTAAAATGGAATCCTCGAAGTTGTAGCCGTTCCAAGGCATAAAGGCAATCAGCATATTCTGACCCAGAGCCAGCTCTCCGATATCCGTAGACGGACCATCTGCAAGAATGTCGCCCGCATTAACGATGTCACCCGGCTTCACCAGAGGTTTTTGATTGATACAGGTATTCTGATTGGAACGGGTATACTTGGTCAGATTGTAGATATCCACACCGGGAACCCCAGGAACTGTCTCCTCGTCATTAACCCGAACCACAATACGCGCCGCATCAACCGCCTCAATACTACCACCACGAGTTGCCACAACCGCAACGCCGGAATCTTTAGCGACCACGCGCTCCATTCCGGTACCAACTAATGGTTTCTCGGCACGTAACGTCGGTACCGCTTGACGCTGCATGTTCGACCCCATCAATGCCCGGTTAGCATCGTCATGCTCCAGGAACGGAATAATCGAAGCAGCAACCGAAACGATCTGCCTCGATGACACGTCCATATATTGCACGGTATCGGAGGACGCCAATGTAAATTCATCTTTATAACGGCAGGACACCAAGCCCTCAACCAGCTTGCCATTTTCATCGACCGCCACGCTGGATTGGGCGATAACGTATTCGCCTTCTTCAATAGCGGACAAATAATCGACCTGATCGGTCACTTTACCCTCCACTACTTTCCGGTACGGTGTTTCCAGGAAACCGTACGAATTTGTACGCGCATAAACCGCTAATGAATTGATCAATCCGATATTCGGACCTTCGGGAGTTTCAATCGGACATACACGACCGTAGTGCGTGGTGTGAACGTCACGAACTTCGAAACCGGCCCGCTCCCTAGCCAATCCGCCCGGTCCCAGCGCAGAAACACGACGCTTATGCGTCACTTGCGACAACGGGTTGTTCTGATCCATAAATTGCGACAACTGGCTTGACCCGAAAAACTCCTTAACCGAAGCCGATACCGGTTTCGCGTTAATGATTTCCTGCGGCATATAACCCTCGGAATCAGCCAATGTTAAACGCTCTCTAACGGCGCGTTCCACCCTAACCAAGCCAACGCGGAATTGATTTTCGACCATCTCGCCGACTGAACGCACGCGACGGTTACCCAGATGATCAATATCATCAACAGTGCCGTTACCGTTACGGATATTGATTAATTCTTTCAATACATCAATGATATCTTCTTTATGTAAGGTACCTGGACCGTCGATCTCTTCGCGCCCCAAACGGCGATTAAACTTCATCCTGCCGACCGCGGATAAGTCATATCTTTCTTCGGTAAAAAACAAATTTTGAAA
>JBNLEI010000044.1:0-37400 GCA_050304855.1 Methylococcaceae bacterium | reverse complement strand
TTTCCAAATCCAATTTCATAATCGGCGATTTCAAAAAGCCCGGATAGTGATAACCCGGATAAATCTCCGGGATTGGTGTTGTTAGTAATATTGTCGACAGTTACGGTGACTATCGAATTGCTGATGAAAGCGCTGCTTGCCATTACATTTTGAGTGCTTAGAAATGCAGCGGTCGATAAAAGCGCAAGAGTCATTTTTTGTATAGTAGAATTCATTATTCAATCCTAGATCGATCTATTAGGAATAGGTGTTGTATTTTCTTAACAAAGGTCAAGTTAGGTAAAAAATCAGCGAGTCCGAAAGTTGGATGGAATCGCTGATTTTAAAAATTACGGTGCTGGTGAAGACAGTACCTCTTCGAATGTCGGTATTGGCCTGCTGCCACCGTTCATGCCAATCGCCTCCAGTACTATTACGTTATCCTGTGCCAGGCTGGGATCCAGGGTATGAGGCTCACCCATATTATGGCCGTTGGGTATGATTAACTCGGGATGATCGAAAGGCGCTTTTTCGTAGCGAACTCTGTCATCGGTCAATGATTTCAGAAAGGCGACGATATCATTTCGTTTCTGAATTTGCGGCGCATTAGCGACAGGGTCGTTACCTGCAATTTGACCATTTTCCGCAATAAATTCATGCGTAAAATCGTTCGGGAAGTTGCCGCCTCTTGCGTAGAATTCGATCACTTCTTCCAGAGTAGCCATGCTGCCGTTATGCATATACGGACCGGTCAGTTCGATATTGCGTAAGGTAGGTGCTTTAAAGGCTGCCTGGGTGGCGAACACCATGTTATTGGTTGCAGGGTTGAGCAATTCCGCGGCTGCAGCGGCTTGAGTCGGGATATAAGCAGACTGAGCGCCCTGATAGCAATTCAGATTGCCGTTGGGGTCGTCAATAATTCCGTCGGTTGGGGTAAAAAATGACGGATCTGTAATAAAAGGCGGAACATATTGGGTCGATGCAAAAGGCTTTTCAAAGTTACAGGTTTTGGTTTCGGAAATGCCTGCTTCGATATCAACAATCGCATTGGCTGTACCAGCGAGATATTCCGCATATTGATTGGAAAATGACAACGGATTGCCGAAGTCATCGGTCCCGCCGAGGCCGGGATCTCCGGTTGGATCTTGAACACCGGTATTGAAAAAGCCGGTATCAAAGAATCTGGTTGTATCGGATGAATCGTAGTTGATAATATTTCGATTGATGGCTGTGCCGTTTGAACCGCTGCTGTTTGGATTAGGGCCGCCGAATACTTCCGGGTTGCTTTCCAACATCGTGGCATTGGTAAGAATGGCATTTGCCGACATTACCGGGCCTGAATGGCAGATGTTGCAATGCAGTTCTTCAAACGCTATCGCGCCTCTGCGCACCGATTCGGTTATTCCTTCGGACTCGTTGACGATCGGAAGGGTCTGTTCGTCAAAAGAGGCGTTGTCAAACGGGGAGTCGTCCGAGATCAAAGTCGATTCATACATTTGGATGGCCAAACCGAAAAACATGGAGAAATTAGCTTCCATTTGCGTATAAGGCAATTCGCCGTCTCTGCCGCCAAAAGGTCCGCGACGGGTGTATGACCAGTACTTTTTGTTAAATGTTTGTTTTATTAAATCGCTATAAGTCGTGTTGAGTCCGGGTTGAAGGTTACTTTCACTGCTGAAGCTTAATATGCCCAATACGCTGTCTTGGTGATGGACTTTTTGATGCTCTAACGGACGACGAAACAATAATTTTCTCCCTATTTCTTCAAATGTCCGCTGGCGGCAACCCATTTCTGAGTCGCTTAAAGGCGGCGCTAAAGCTTGAGAAGCCAAGGATGAATTTATCAACGCGAGCCTTTGTTTTTCGACTTTTCGGCCGTTGATCTTAACCCAGACCCCGGCTTCGTGATCGCGATCTCCCCATAGACTACTGCCGTTAAAAGTATTGTTGGCACGGCCGTCCCAAAAATTTCGGTGGTTGAAGACGGCATTGATAACGGTTGGTGAATTGCGTGGCTCAACTCTTCTCATGCCAATACCGTCAACGTGAAATACGCTGTCAGGATCGCGAGTACATTCGTCGTTGATGTTTCCGGTACGCGACGCATTATTGTAGTCGCCACTAAAGGTTCCGGACGAAGACGCGACATCGTCCGAGTCGAAAATAACCGGACTGTTATCGTCAAAAGGATTTTCTCTTTGATGGAACGGAAAGTCGTTTCGGGTCAGGGTATAGTTCGGGCCTCCGGCTGATCCCGATGCCATTGGTTCGAACGTTTCTCCGCTAGAAGCAGGATTTTTATTACCGGGGTTCAGCTGATTTGTTTTTCTGATGTCGGCTCCGGCATGAAAATGGCAGGAGGCGCATGCAATACCGTCGCTGCCGGCAGCAATGTCCCAAAATAAAGCTTTACCAAGGAGGATGGCTTTTTGCTGGTCGATAATAATGGGGTCCGGGCCGTCAAGAAGCCCGACTGGCAGAGGTGGTAGTGGAGCACCTTTTAGACTCACCGGTTTTGGGCCATGAGCGCTGACTGCTTGCGAGAGTAGCAGGCTGAAAAACAGTGCTGCTTGATATTTTGTTCGCATTTTTTATTCTCCTGTTTATAACGCTTCTCTCCGCACAACTGGATGCCTGGAGGTTGGAACGTGTTTAAGCAATAATTAAGCCAATATTATTTTCTACCCGGCTTTAAGGGTATTGGCGCTTGGAGGGTTCTTCTCGAGGCTTATTTAATAGTCGTTATTTAAAAGGAAGACTTTAAAAATAAGGGATATGCCTTGTTTGTTGGGTAAGGCGTAGCTCTCTAGGAAAATTGGTCGCGTTGGTCGCTTGTGGCGCGGTGAATAAGAATTTGATAAACAGGATTCAATGAAACCAAAAAGCTTTATAAAAAAGATATTGAGTTATTTTTGGTTAGTACGGGTTTGTAAGAGGTTGTTTAAGTTCAAAAAGAGAAAAGAAGCGAATTGATTATTTTTACGAAATATCGCCATGAATTATTCGCGAGGGGTGTTCAAATTATGGATAAATCAAGGCTCTTGATTAGGATCAGGTAGGGCTATTATCGATTTTTGGAAAGTTCTCCAGGCCTCAGTCAATGAAGCCTGGAGAGATTAACGAGCTTGCTATTGTTTTAAAAAATCAGGGTAAGATCGAGAGCTTAGGCAGCAAAGCTTGTTTGCTTTCTTCTACCGATAGAAAGTAAACCCACAATGCCGGTACCGAATAGCCAGACTGCTGCAGGAACTGGTACCGCAGAAATTTCTGTTCCGATGACGATATTGTCCCATTCAAACTCTAGCGTAGTGTCGCCAAATGAGGATGGTTTGAGTGTGTAGAAGTCGGTAAAGAAGAATTCCACATAGTCGACCGCGCCGAAGCCTGCGTCCGCTGCCAAAAAGTCAACAATTCCGGAGAAGCCGTTGGAAATAGTCGTTTCCGCTACTTGTGCGCCGCCAACATATTCGAATACGTTGCCCGTTGCGGCAGGGTTTTCCATGCCGTTCGTTCCGCCGAGGAAGCCGCGAACGGTGACAGTGGTGTTGGGATTGGATAGTTCTGCGCTATTAAGAACAGCGTGGATTACGTTCATTGACTGTAAAGAAAAGGTCTCATGGGAGCCTGTGCCATCGATATAGACGCCGCCTACGTCGCCATGGATAAAGGGCGTGGCGTCACAGCCCGCGCCGCAGCCGCCGGATACATGGATATGGCTAGCATCTCCAGCGCCATCGATAACCGGCGATAATACTAGAGAACCCAGGCCGTCACTTGTCGGTGTGGAGTAGGCTGGACTGGTATGTAACATGGATCCACCAAAATCAAACCACTGATTGTCGATCAGCGTGCCATTGAAATTCTGCAAATTGATTGTGGTTGTAGCTGCTGCCTGCGTGGTAAACGCGCTGGCGGCGACCAATACTGTAGATAGAAAGAGCTGTTTCATCATTTTATCCTTAAAAGTTGTACGCTTTCATTGTGTTGAAAGCGGGTTCGTTGGGAGATCCGGGGATATAAGAAACCGGACGAGACTCTTACGCAAAATTAATGCCATCTAAGTTGTTCATTTGATCGCCCATTACTGTAATTTATTGTGCTCTTTCTGTTCGAAGGCATGGAATGGTTAAAGTTAAATAATGGAAATGCGGTTTTAGAGAGGGATGGATGATTATAAAGGAATTGAACAATGTTATTTAACGCAATGATAATGTGCGATATGTCGCAGTTCTGATTTTGCTAAAACCCTTATCTGCAAAAGGCAAAGGATTGATCGTGGCAAGACTGTAATTATCAGGAGGTTTTAATTATTTCTTATTTGGTTCGATTTTTGCTAAAGAATAGGTTTTTTGTTTTGTTGTAATGATGATGCGGCTGATCTATTTTTTTTCGATTCTATTTATTAGCACCCAAAGCGCTGCTCTTCAAACCGAAGATCCGGCGCCGAAGTGCGATGCAAAAATGCTTCAGTCAACCCGGCCGTTGGATCTGGAAAATTACAGAAACAAGGTATTGTTAATAGACTTTTGGGCTACTTGGTGTGCGCCATGTAAACAATCAATGCCTTTTTTAAACGCTTTGCGAAACGATCTATTTGATCAAGGCTTTGAAATTATTGCTATCAATGTAGATGAAGATCTCGAAGATGCAAAAAAATTTTTGCAGTCATATCCGGTGGATTATGTGATGGCAAGCGATGTGCAAGGGGATTGCCCTCAGAAATACGAAGTTAAGGCGATGCCGTCATCGTATTTTGTCGATCGCAAAGGTGTAATTCGCTACATACATTTGGGATTTCGGCGCGCTGACGAAGAAGAAATTCGTGCGCGAGTATTGAAGCTTTTGCAGGAAAAAAATTGAATGTCTGACTTTGTAAAAAGGTTTCGAATTTTCTTGTTATTAATCATGTTAGGTTTTGAAGTTTTGATTTCGAGTTGCTCTGTCGCGCCATGGGAACGGGGAAACTTAGCAAAGAAAAACATGCAGATTGTTCCTAACCCCAGTCGCGCGGCACTACGCCACCATGTTTTTGATAGTAAAGAATCTTCACAAGGGGGGGTAGGTACTGCCGGAGGCGGTTGTGGCTGCAATTGATAAAAAAAATGGAGCGCTTAAGGCGTTGGCTTTGGCGGCTATCGGATTGCCGGGAATGAATGCGAAGGCGGCCATCCCGGTAGCGGAAGCGGAAGGAAACGCGCAATACGGTTATTACCGTGAACAAGGTAACCGTATGCGGGCGGAAGTTTTCCATAGTGATTTTATAGTGCCTTTCGCCGATTGGGCGGAATTTACCTTTAGCACGGATTTTGATACCTATGCCGGCGCTACGCCGCTTTACAGCGTGCCGGATTCAGCGCCGGATATTATATCGGCAGCGTCCCAGTCATTCGAGGCAGCCTGGCATATGGCGTCTCCGTTATTGTTTTCAGATGAAGCGGCAGTCATTAAAACGGAAATATTAAACGAAATAGTGCTTCGAGAAGGTCTGCCCGGCTTTTTGGCCGATCTTCCCCGTTGGCTTAAAGAAGCGGACATAAGAACAATCGATGGCTTTGTTGATACGCCGGTTTTAGATTCGAAGACTCATCAGGTCTTGGCCGAGCAGCCTCGCGAAAGCCGCAATATGCCCGTTTTAGGCGCTAATTTGTATTTTGGGCCGGTTACTTTAGGATTGAGCGGCGGGTTTTCTAACGAACCCGATTTTAAATCATCGTTCGGTTCGGGAAATGTGAATTGGGAGCTAAATAATAAATTAACGACTTTGTCGGCCGGATATGCTTTAACCAGTAACGAAATCACTCGAAGCGGTGGGCATGGCAGCGGTCACCATAGCGGGTTTAGCGAAGTGCTTGATGAAAAAAGCACTTTTAACAGTTTTAATTGGGGCGTTTCGCAAATTTTATCTAAAAATACATTGTTGCAGCTTAATGCCGGCTACACCGCACAAAGGGGATATCTGACTAATCCTTACAAATTTGTTTATATACGGGGTGAGGTAACGAGTGAGGAGTACTACGACTTATTGAAGGAAACGCCCCTGGTTGAAGGCGACTGGGCAAAGTATACAGACTTGGAAGTGGTCGGAGTCGATATTTTTAGAGAAAAAAGGCCCGATTCGCGGGATCAATGGTTTTTTGCCACCCAGCTGAATCAACATATTCCTTCGTTAGATGCATCGGTACATTTTAACTACCGCTTTTATAAAGATAGTTGGAAAATCAAATCGCATACTTTTGAATTGACTTGGTACCAATCGTTACCGTTAGGTATAACGCTTACGCCTCATGTTCGCTACTATTCCCAATCTCAGGCTGCATTTTTTGCGCCTTATTTTCTAGAGCCTCGCGCTGACGGGCATTATTCCAGTGATTATCGTTTATCCGGTTTCGGCAAGATCAGTAGTGGTTTATCGGTCACTAAACAGTTCGCCAAGGGGATTGCATTGGAGGCCGGATTTGAATATTACATCCATAAAGGATCATTGAAGCTCGGCGGTGGAGGATTAGAGGACTATGCCGATATTACTTCGTTCTTGTTGAGTGCGAATCTCCAGGTCAACCTTTCCAGCTTAGGTCGTTCACTGACTATGAACGGACACGAGCATCACCATGCGCATCACGTTGGACATCCTCCAGCTGGTATTATGGCCGGGCACATGTTGGGACAGGCAGGAGACATGATGGTCGGTTACCAATATATGTACGGAGACAGAGCAGGCGATACCGTCCATGGAACGCGAAACGCAAGTGACCAAGACATCATTTCGAACGCATGTGGTTCTAAGTTGTGCAGTTCCAAAGCGAAGGAAATGATCATGCATATGCATATGTTCAATTTTATGTATGCGCCGACAGATTGGCTGAATCTTATGGTAATGCCACAGATTATCAGTATGGAAATGGATATGGTGGCTTTTCCGGGTGCGGATCCCGAAGAAGCGCATGAAGGCGCTCATGCTTCAGAAGGACTCGGCGATACATTGATCATGGCTTTGGTTAAATTGTTCGATAATCCTAATCATCATGTTCATTTTGGCCTTGGGATTAGTGCTCCGACTGCGAATATTGACGCAACGTTAGATGGATTGGAAGGGACTGATTTGCAAGGCTATGGCATGCAATTGGGTAGCGGTACATGGGATTTGAAACCTAGTTTGACTTATACCGGTCAAGTTGATGATTGGTTTTGGGGGGGGCAAGTGAATGCTATCAAGCGCCTTCAGCACAGAAATAAAGGCGGTTATGCGCTTGGCGACGAAATTACCGGTTCAATTTGGGGTGGATATAGAATTCTGCCTTGGTTATCCGGTTCCGTTCGGGGCATTTATACTGCCCAAGGTTCGGTTAGAGGCCAATATAACGGTGAAAGCCTGCTTTCCGCCCCTACTGATTTCCCACAAAATTATGGCGGCCAGTTTTGGGATGTAGGGATAGGGTTGAGCGCATCCATGCCAGAGGGCGAATTTTCAGGGCATACTTTCAGCGTTGAATGGTTGCAACCCGTCAAACATGATTATCATGGTTATCAATTAGAGCGTGACGGGGCTTTAGCGGTCCGCTGGGGCTTTTCTTTTTGATGTTTGCGATGGGCGGTAGCCGCTGTCAGTTTATTCCGGCTAGATAGGATTCATAGCGTTTACGTTAAACAGTGAAACAACCAAATTTTAGTATCAAACTTTAAATACATATGGATTGGTCGACCAAACAAAATATCGCTCTCTACTTTTCGTTTTGCCTCATTGCTTTATTACTTGGGGTAATGTTTAGCGATGCGTTGGTTTATATGGCTCACGCGTGGGAAAGCGAGGAGTACAGCCACGGTTATTTGATTCCAGTGATTTCGGGCTGGTTTGTTTGGAAAAACCGTGATCAATCAAAACAACTGGTCGGTCAAGGCAGCTGGCTGGGAATTTTGCTGGTACTCGTGGGGTTGATTATCGGTTTGATGGGCGAGCTGGCGGCGCTCTACGTACTGACGCAATATGCTTTTTTGCTGATCCTATACGGCCTGTGTCTGGCGTTGGTGGGATGGAAAGGTGCGCGTCTGTTGGGGTTCGCGCTGGCTTATTTGTTTTTCATGATCCCCCTGCCGGCATTTCTATACAACAATCTCTCTTCCCAGTTGCAGTTGGTTTCGTCACAGTTGGGCGTGGCGGTGATCCGTTTGTTCGATATCAGCGTTTTTCTTCAGGGTAATGTCATCGACTTAGGCTCCTATAAACTGCAAGTGGTGGAAGCCTGTAGCGGTTTGCGGTATCTGTTTCCGTTGACCAGTTTCGGTTTTTTATGCGCCTATTTTTTTCGCGCCAAATTTTGGATGCGGGTCGTTGTGTTTTTAACCACACTTCCGATCACGGTGTTAATGAACAGTTTTCGTATCGGCGTGATCGGTATTTTGGTGGAGTATTGGGGGATCGAACAAGCTGAAGGTTTTCTGCACGATTTTGAAGGTTGGATCATATTTATCGGTTGCTTGGGAGTTTTATTTGCCGAAATGTGGCTGCTGGTCAAACTGTTTATGCCCGGTAAGCAATTTTCCGATGTGTTTATCGTGGACGGGCCAGTTCGGCTTGCTAATGATCCTGTCACAACGGGGAACCTCGCTGATTCTCGATCGACGATGGAAACGGGAAGAGCTTCTAATTCTTATTGGACGGCTTGTTTGTTATTAGTATTGGCGGCTCCGGCGACCATCGTAATTGGTGACAGGGAAGACAGCATGCCACAACGACAGCGCTTTGCCGCTTTTCCGTTGCTGGTTGGCAAATGGAAAGGTGTTGAGGTGGGCATGGGACAGAATTATATCGATGCCCTGAAATTTGACGATTACATCATAGGCAATTATTCCGTCGCGGAAGATCGCTTGCCGGTTAATTTTTATGTGGCCTACTACTCCTCGCAACGCAAGGGTGCTTCCGCCCATTCGCCCAAGTCTTGCATGCCCGGAGACGGTTGGCGTATCGGGAAGTTCGAACAACGTAGTATCGGTTCCCACGTGACGGGCCGGGGTGATGTTTTACGGGTGAATCGCGCAATCATTAGCAAGGGCGATAGCCGACAATTGGTTTATTACTGGTTTCAACAGCGCGGTCGGATAATCACCAATGAATATTTGGTGAAATGGTATTTATTTTGGGATGCGTTGACGCAACAGCGCACCGACGGCGCTTTAGTGAGACTGGTGGTTGCCTTGCCGGAGGGTGCCAGAGAAACCGAGGCGGACGATAAACTGGCTGCATTTTTGGATGTTGTATTTCCGAAACTGGAAAGCTTTATTCCGGGTTAATCCGCGGATCAGATAAACGGATGATTTTATTTTTTGTATTTGTGATATCGGTTGCAATCAGTATTGCTCTGATCCCGGTATTGATGCGTTTCGCCGGTCATCTGAATATGGTAGATGAACCGGGAGGACGAAAGGTGCATGCTGTGGCCATACCCCGCTGCGGCGGTGTCGGTCTGGCTGTCGGCGCTATCATTGCGATTCTACTCTATGTGCCGGTTCAACGCGAAATTGTCAGTTTGATTGTCGGAAGCTGTATTATCGTTCTATTCGGGCTATTGGACGACCGTTACGAATTGAATTACAAATGGAAATTTTTAGGCCAGTTTTTAGCGGTTTTCGGTGTGATGGCGGGAGGAATCTACATCTCCTTTCTGCCGTTCTCAGGTCTTGAAACCGGTTCGTTTTTTTTGACTATTCCGTTGACGGTTTTCTTCGCGATCGGCGTGATCAACGCGGTTAATTTATCGGATGGTCTGGATGGCTTGGCTGCGGGTATTATGCTGATGACATTTGCCGCGATAGCTTTTTTGGCGATTAACGTCGACGGTTTGGCCGTGGCTGCGATCGCTTTGGCGGTGGCCGGAGGTATCGCAGGATTTTTATGGTTCAACACCCATCCGGCGGTCGTTTTCATGGGCGATACCGGGAGCCAATTTCTTGGTTTTATGGCTGCTTTTCTGGCGGTGTATTTAACCCAAGATATTAATCAGGCTTTGAATCCGGCTTTGCCCCTGTTGCTGCTGGGTCTGCCGATTCTCGATACATTGACGGTCATGGTGCGTCGCATTCGCGCAGGTAGATCCCCTTTTTCGCCTGATAAAACACATATTCACCACCGGTTGATGGAATACGGCTTCACTCATGCCGAGGCGGTCGGCTTGATTTATTTGTTGCAAAGCCTTTTTTTGGCCTCCGCACTGGTTTTTCGCTATGCCTCTGACTTCGTGGTTATCGGCACTTATTTGATCATTTCGGCTTCAATTTTATTGTTTTTTTATTGGGCAGCAGAAACGCATTGGCGATTTCGGGATAAAGCGAATAGTAGCGATAGAAGAAGGGGAGGGACAATTTGGCGGAGTGATAAGTTGTTCCAGTTTTGTCGACATTACATCAATGCGTCGTTAGCCATTTTTTTGGTAACTCAACTCTATTGCCTGATCGATCGCGTGGCAGCTCTCGCAAACGAGACTTATTTGCTGATGCTGTGTGGGCTGTTGATGTTTTTCCTGTTGCCGAGATCCTTTCAGGATATATGGGTCCGGTTCAGCGTATATATCGCCGCAATCTTTGCCAATGTGATGGGACATGAATTTCCTGAAATGGAAATTCATACTCATTGGTTGGTGGATCTGTTTTTGCTGGCGCTGATTGCGATAGTCTCGATTGCGATTCGGGTTACCCGGAAAAGTAAATTCAGGGTGACGACGCAAGATGTACTGGTGGTGTTGTTTGTGATTGCCGCTATCTTATTGATCGATATGAAGTTCATCGAACATGTCACTTTCAGGTTGTTATGTTTGGTTTATGCACTGGAATATTTGTTGCACAGAGATGCGTACAAATTTAGGTTGGCGAGATATACGGCAGCAGTCTCCGGCATTTTAATTATGGCGGTGGTTTGGCCGACTTTGTTCTGACAAAGACCCGGGAGGAATTTGGCATATTTAACGGTCGTCAAAAAATTATATTAGGAAAACGGTGAGTATCCCTGGTATTGGGAATAAAAAAATCAGAGTATCCGTGAAAATAATGAGGAATAAAATGCAAGTTAGAAAAGTTTTGCTATCGATTTTAGGTGCGAGTTTGTTGTTTTTGGTCGGTTGCGAAGGAGCTAAAGATCGGGAAGCGAAATATTTAAGTAAGGCGCAGGCTTATTTCGATGAAGAGAATTACGAAAAAGTCCGGGTCGAACTGAAAAATGTATTGCAAATCAATCCCAAAAATGTCGAAGCGCGTTATTTAACGGCACTGGTCGCGGAACAAAACCAGGATTGGCGAAAAATGTTCGGCAACTTGTCGGCTGTTGTCGAGGCGAAGCCGGATCATTACGAAGCCCAGTTAAAACTCGGTAAGTTATTCCTGTTCAGTAAGGAAGTCGACAAGGCGTTGGAAAAGGCTGACTTGGTGCTTGCTAGTCAGCCCAAAAATCCTGATGCTTTAGCCCTAAAAGCCACCGTATATTTGGCCAAAGACGATAAATTACAAGCGAAAGCGCTTCTGACGCAGGCTCAGGAAGTCGAACCCGGTCATTATGATACGTCATTGCTGATGATAAAAATGCTGGGTGAAGAAAAAGATTTAGCAGGCGCGAAACAGGTGCTTGAAAATGCTTTGACCGCGCATCCCGATAAGCTGAAATTATCGCTGATAAAAGTCAATATCTTGCTGGCCGAAAAGAATAAAACCGAAGCGGAAACATTGTACAAGTCTTTGCTGCAGCGTTTTCCGGAAAATGAATTGCTTTATTACGATTTGGCCAAACTCTATGTCAGTGATAAAAAAATCGATCAGGCAGAAGATATCTTAAAAAATCTGGTCAATAGATTACCGGAGAAGGATCAACCTAAATTTGTTTTGATCGATTTCCTGTCCCGCCAACGGGGCGTTGAACAGACCGAGAAAGAATTGGAAACTTTGATACGTGAGAATCCCGAGAATTTCGGTTTCAGGTTTGCCAGGTTGGCTTTATACAAGGATCAGCCGGAAAAAATCCGCCAGATTCTGGAACAAATTATTGAAGACGATAAATTAGGCGTTTCCGGCATCGATGCTCGCAACCGGCTGGCGCAATTGCTGAATTCCCAAGGAGAAAGGGAACAGGCGAGAAAACTGGCGGAAGAAGTGATCGAACTGGATCCACGCAATACTCGTGCCTTACTGTTAAGAGCGGCAATGCTGATGCGGGATAAGGATTTCGATGCCGCCATTGCGGATGCTAGAACGGTGTTAAGGGACAACTCCGAGTCTGAGCAAGCTTTGATGGTGTTGGCATCGGCCCAACTAAACAACAATAACGTTGAGCTGGCGCAGGAATCGCTGGAAAAAGTACTATTGGTTAATCCCAGAAATTTGGTGGCGGCGAAAGATTTGGCGCGTATCAAAGTTAGACGCCAGGATGACACAGGAGCTATTGAGTTGCTGGAAAAAATTCGGCCAATGTTTAAGGATGACCGGGATATTTCAGTCATGTTAATCGATTTATATGGTAAACGGCAGGAATGGGTTAAAGCCGAAGCGATTGCTAATGAATTGATGGAGGATTCGGAAGCCGGCGAATTGCCTCACTATAAGCTTGCTCAGCTTTATCTGGGGCAGCAGAAGTATCAGGAGGCGGTTGAGGAATTTGGTAAAGTCCTTGTGACCAAACCAACGGCGCCGGATGTATTGGCTGGTTTGGTTAACAGCTATTTGGCTATGAAACAGGATAAAAATGCGGAAACACTGCTGGACGATACTTTAGCCAAGAATCCGCAAAATCCCGCTGTATTGACCATGCGCGCGGAATTATACAGGCAGAAAAAACAATTTGCCGATGCCGAGCGTTTGTTTAAACAGGTCGTCGAATTGAAACCTCAAGCCGAGCTTGGGTATCGTAATTTGGCATCGGTCTATTTGTTGCAGAAGCAATTGAATGAAGCAATTGCCGTTTACCAGCAAGGCCTGGAGAAAATTCCTGAAAGTGCCGATTTGTTAATGCAGAGCGGGATATTGAATACCGTCGCCGGAAAAAACGACATGGCGATATCCGCTTATGAAAAATTGCTGACCGTTTTGCCTGATAACCAATTGGCGGTAAACAACCTAGCTGCATTGTTGGCAGAGAGTACTGACCAGAAACACGTCGAGAGAGCTTTGACTTTGGTTTCGTCGCTTAAAGACTCGGAATACCCGGCATTTTTAGATACTTACGGCTGGGTTAATTTCAAAAACGGCAATATCGACGAAGCGCTCGCGGTTTTGGAAACCATGATCCAGAAAGAGAATGTGATTCCAGAGATGCACTATCATTTAGGCATGGTTTATCTGGAGAAAGGAAGAACCGAAGAAGCCAAGCTGGAACTGGAAAAAGCGACGGCGGATAAGTCTCAGTACAAGTGGTTGGATGCGGCCAAGTCTGCATTGGAAAAATTAAAATCCATGTAGGATGACATTCGAAATCGGCGTCTTATGACGCCGATTTTTTTACTGTAAACAATCGCAGAAAATCTTTTCTCCCGCCAATCTATTCCGGACTGCCAGCCGGCTTTCATTTGATTCCGACAAAACAATAGTGTGGTTTTTCCATAGCCGTTATGTGAAATCACTAATTTAAGTTGTTCTTGGGAATCTTATCGATTAAGTGATACCTCGTTTCACGAAGCATTATCAGACGTATTTAAACGGTGCGGGATTTGCTGTTCAACCCTTATTTGGGATCTTGAACAGGATCAAACGTAAAAAAAAGCTGTTTTGACAACGATGTTATTTGTTTCTCAGGCCTACGCCGATTATCGTGAAGATGCCGGTTATAGCCGGTTACAGACCGAGCTGGGATTGCTAACTCCCAACGGTGCCGGCGTGGCGGCTACCCAGGTGGAAGTGGCTCAGGGAGTTAGTGAAACTAATGTAGGCGCTTGGATTCCCGATACCAGCGCCGCCCAGTTTGCCGGAAAAACTATCGTTGACCAATCCGATCCTGTTTCCAACGGAATTTCCAGTCACTCGACGAGCGTGGGCAATTTGTTTTACGGAAATAACGCCATGGCCTCCGGCATAATCGATGTGGACGTATATTCGGCCAGCGAGGCTGCTTGACGGATTTTTAAAAACCGGAACCAATAGCCAGCCGTTGGTCAGCGGCACCTGCATTGCCAATCACAGTTGGGTGGAGCGATGAATACCGATGCCAATTCCGCCCAAGTGTTGCGACGGGTGGACTGGCTAGTCGAAGAAAACGAGTTTTCACTCCTGCCCCAATGGGTCGGAGTGGAGGAATTACTAAAAAATTTTTCAAGAAAAATCCACACGGTAAATCATACTTTGGTTGCGTCCGGATTTTTTGGCTTGATAGAGTGCTTTGTCGGCTTGTCCCGTAATCGCCGCCATCATGCTCGCTTTGAATTTGTCGCTGGCCTTGGTTTTCTCTTGAGAACTCAATATCTTATGATCCGATGCGGTCAGATGTCCGGGAAATTCAGCAATGCCGATACTGATTGTTATGGGAACCTGATAATTTTCGTCGTTTTGTAGCGATAATTGTTCTATGTTTTTTCTAATTCGTTCGGCCACGGTTAAAGCTTGCTCCGCTCGGGTATCCGGCAACAGTACGGCAAATTCTTCACCGCCGTAACGAATGGCGTCATAGCCTCTAAGACATTCTGCCACTTTTATCAATACTTCATCGCCGAAAAGATGTCCATGCTCGTCATTGATTGATTTAAAATGGTCTATGTCCATCACCAACAAAGAAAAATGACATTGATGGCTGCGAAGGTAGCGCTCTATTTCGCGCTGTCCCAAGCGTTCGAAAGCGTTACGGTTATACAGATTTGTCAATTGATCCACAAAAGAACGGTTGATCTTCAGCCTTAAAAAAAGCGGGGTCAAAATTTGAGCGTCATCTTGAAAACCTGAAAGCCATTCATGCAGTTTGACGGTGTTTGGCACTGCAAAGGCTTCCAGATTGAAATAGCCGGGTGAGCCCTGAGGTTTGGTGATGTTCAATTTTTCGCAGCAAATTGGGTGAGATTTGACATAGAAATAGGATTTTTCGGGAAATTCTACGATCAAATGATCGATCATAATTGGCTCGACAGGATGGTTGAGATAGGTCGCCGAAAAATCGTCCAGGTCGAAATCGTCATTGGGGGGTAGAGCCGTTTCTTCCGCCAAAGATAATCCGTTAACTTTATTAACAGGCAGTAAATTGGGTTCCCGACTGTTTTCGTAAGAGCCGACAAAGAAATATTGCCGGTTGCGGGCAACCAGGCCGAAAGGGTTGAACAGGTTGGCATCGGGCCTCTGTTCATCGCTGATTTTTAATTTTCGGTTGCTGAATAAAGCCTGTTTGTACAGTGAAATCAGGGTGTTGGTTCTTTCCGCATCATAATCTGTTAAGACGCCTTGCCAGTAAGATTGTACCGAAATTTTCCGGTCCCATTCCTCAAGGCGATATTCCAGGTCGGCGGATAAGGACTGTTGTGAATCGGGTTGCTTTAGGGCATCGGCAATTTCTTCGGGCAAAAGATGAGACAGATGTCTTTTAACGACATGACGGATGAAAACATCCACATCCTGTTGATTCATGAATAACGACCGTTAGAAAAAGATAAATAAGTAACGCTGTAATTAGAAGTTGTTCACGGTAATTATATCGGCCAATATTCGGTTTGGGGGAAAATAATCTAAATTCCAATTAATTTTATATATTCATGAATTCTTATATTGTGTGGTTTTGCGGATTGCTATTTATTTTCTTGAAATCCGTTCGAAGAAGTTCCTGGGTGTAAACGGTCCCCAGATTATTAAACTGATTTTCGAAGTCGGTTTGATAGTAAATGATGAGAGTCTAACCTACGATCAGTTCGCCACAGTACTTGTCGATATAAAAGACGATTGTCGATGAATAGCGAGGGGTCGTCGAATATCACTTAACAATGATTTAAGGAATGCATTATGAATAAGCCGTTATCACGGAAACATCTTTACAAAGTTGTGTTGTTGGGCGTGTTTATCGCGTTATTGATCTTTTTATTTCATCCAGCCACCGGGCAATTGAGTTTGATAATCAACGGAGAGCCGGTGGCGGAACCGCTAACCCGTTTAGCCGCAATCCCGACACTGCTGATCGTGTTGGCCGCCACCGTTTTTCTTGGAGTATTGTTGTTTATCGGCGCCGGTTTTATCATTTTTTCGAGTGCGCTTATGTTTGCGGTTTTCGGATTAATTTTAGTGGCGCCTTATTTTTGGCCGATGCTCATCATTATTCTTTTGGTCATCGCGCTATCCTCCTTCAGTGACGGGAATCAACGTTAGCGAACCCGATTGGATTATTTTCAGACTGGCTAATCGGATTAATCACCCAGAGGCGGCATGGTCGAATCCTCTGAATCGTCGAATATGGGCAATTCATCATCGGACATCGGGGATGGCGTTTGAGGTTCCTCCGTAATAGGCTGGACCGGCTCATTATTGGTCTTAGAAGGCGGTGTTTTTTGGGGTTGTGTTTGCTCGACTGCGATCGGAATTTGCTCGACTGCGCCATCATCGAATACTTTTAGGTTAACGCGTTGTCCGTCCACTTTTCCGGTCAATAAAAAATGGCGCGTTTGGACGATTTCCACTTCATCAATTTTGAGATTGGGGTATTGCCGATTGACCCGTTGCATGACCGGATAGGGAATAGCGAACATAGGCGCCTCCTTCTTCAGAGTCATAATTTCGCCGTCAGCCGCAACTGTCATGTCGGTATCGACGAAATCTTTATTATTGACGGTTTTAGTACTGACGACTTCAAATCTAACATAGTCGCTATCGATGATTTTTTCTATCCGGGTAATATTTTTCGGATCGATGTAGTGGGAAACCGTATATTGGACCGATTCCGGCAAGGCGGCAAATTGCATTTCAACGCGTTTTTCAACTGAGTTTGCGGCGGTCGATATTAATCCGAAAATCATCAAACCATATTTTCGCACGTTCATGAGGCTCTCCTGGATTGGTTGCATTAAAGGGTAGATTCAAAATGTAACGATAAAATGAAATAAATTTTCCGTTATGTTTTTGGATACGGTAAAAATGACGCTCGATTAAACGAGTCATCAATACATTCGGCGCCGGAACAACCAGCCCGCGGAACATAAACAAAGCAGTCCGATGATCGCCATCGGCCAATATTGGTCAAATAACTCTTCCGTTCTCAGCCCCTCAAGAAAAATACCACGTAGAATGACCAAAAAATAGCGAAGCGGATTGATTAGCGTCAAGTCCTGGACCAGAGGCGGCATATTGGCGATCGGCGTGGCGTAGCCGGACAGTATCACCGCCGGGACGATAAACAGGAAAGCGCCCAGTAAGCCCTGCTGTTGAGTGATTGCCAGCGATGAAATCATCAGACCGACGCCAATTACGGCGAACACGAACAGAACGATCCCAAGATATAATCCACCGAGGCTGCCTAGTAACGGTATTTTAAACCAAGCGATGGCCATAAAGATGATGAAGGACACTTCGACAATCCCGATGATTAAGCCGGGTATCGCTTTGCCAAGCAATATTTCCAAAGGATTAAGCGGTGTGACCAACAGTTGGTCGAAAGTCCCTTGTTCTCGTTCCCGGGCGACGGAAAGCGCTGTCACCACGATAGTGACAACCAGCGTTAGCAAGCCGACGATGCCCGGTACGATAAACCAACGACTTTCCAGATTTGGATTGAACCAGGCCCTGGCTTCCAGTGTAGCGGGCGGCAACGCTAAATGATGTTGTCGCGCCCAGTTCAGATTAAAGTCGGAGATCACGGTACGGGCATATCCTAGGGCAATCTGGGCGGTATTGGAATCGCGGCCGTCCAGCAGAATTTGCACTTTGGCGGGGTGTTGTCCCGATAATAGATCGCGACTGAAATGCTGCCCCAAGTGTATAACCAACAGCACTTTTTTGTTGTCCAATGCGTCTGTAATCTGTTCCTGACGATCAATCGTCAACACCGTTTTAAAGGCTGGGGCTCCGTTAAAGCGGGCAAGCAGATCGCGCGAGGCGATGCCGCCATCTTCGTTGTAAAGGGCGATAGGTGCCTGATTGAGATCGTATGTGGCGGCATAGCTGAAAATAAACAATTGGACTAGTGGCGGTACGATGAGCACCAAACGACTCTTTTTGTCTTTTAACAGATTTAAAAACTCTTTGATCAACAAGGCGTATATGCGCAGCCACATAATGCGATCACTCCAGGCGTCTAGGCGCACGCCATAAGGCCAGAGCGAAAAAAACCGCCGCTATCAGCAATAACGCCAACGCATTGGGAATGATCACACCCCAGATATCGCCGGTCAGGAAAACCGTTTGCAGGATCTCGACAAAATAACGAGCGCCGATCAAATAAGTGAAAAGCTGGATGGTGGACGGCATGCTGTCGATATCGAAAATAAAACCGGACAGAATAAATGCCGGCAGAAAGGTGACAATAATCGCAACCTGGCCGGCGACGAACTGGTTTTTCGCAGCGATTGAAATCACTAGACCCATGCCCAGAGCGACCGATAAAAATAGGGTACCGGACAGAAGGAGAACCCATAGCGAACCCCGTAATGGCACTTGAAACAGGAAAACCGCCATCGCGATCGATAATAACATCCCGCCCATGCCCAGCAGGTAATAGGGTATCAATTTGCCCAGCAAAACCTCGCGCACACTGACTGGCGTTGAGATAAGTGTTTCCATCGTGCCGCGTTCCCATTCTCTAGAGACCACTAACGCCGTTAATAAAGCCCCGATCAGGGTCATGATAACGGCGATTAATCCCGGTACCAGAAAGTTGCGACTACGCAGAGCGCTGTTATACCAGACGCGAGGTTCCAGCTCGACTCGATGGCTTAAAGGCTTACCGCGTCGTTCGGCGAAATCGTTAAGCCACGTATTCCAGACGCCCTGGATATAGCCGATCGTCAAGCGCGCGGTATTGGCATCCACGCCGTTGACGATGACCTGAATCGGGGCCGGCTCGCGGTCAAATAGTCGACGAGCGAAATCACTGCGCAGTCGTAAAATGCCGTTGATTTTCCGCTTCGACAACGCTTGCTGAGCCGAACGCATATCGACAAAATGTTGGGCGACGAAATAATCCGAATAGGCGAAAGCAGCTATGAAACTTTGGGTCTCGGGAGACGCTTTTTCCACGACTATGCCGAGCGGAACATGCTTGGCGTCCAACGAGACGCCGTAACCGAAAAGTAATAACAAAAACACCGGCATCACGAAAGCGATCGCCAGGCTGCTGGGGTCGCGCCGGATTTGCAGGAATTCTTTGCGGATGAGTCCGACTAGGCGGCGTCGAGCGTCAGATTGCACTTAATAAACCTATAAAATTGCCAACCTTGAGTCGGTCAGGCCCATCGAACCAATTCAGGCAATAAATGAAAGAACTATCGGTATCAAAAGGAAATTTAGTCATGATTATTAGCCTTGATTAAATTAATTTAATTAACAGCCGGTTTCGTTTTTCACCGATCTTAATTCAGAAATAAATAACTGAGATTGACAATGAATTTCTATACGGGAAAGACTTTTAATTCAAGGGGCGTCTGATTACAACAGCCCCTTCGGGAGGCGTCTCTTGTTCCGAAAAAGCGCGATTGAATTTTTTGACAGCATCGCAATAAAAGTCGTTACAAGTATCGGAACGCATTTCGCGAGGTAAAATGCAGCCTTTGTCCGTATGATTGATACATGAGTCGATATGGGTTTGTTCGGACATTTTCTCCGCATAGCGATTGAACACTTGTTCGGGGGAGAGTTCCGGATATTCACGCATATAGCGTTCGATCGTTTGAGGTTTAAGATAAGCCTTATCCCCTCCGTTAATGCAACAACGACCTTCGCAAATACCACATATCATTCTGTTTAATGTGGACACTGTTCCATCAATTTCATTACTTGTTTTTACGGTCGGCGAAGCGGGTTCAGTGTTTTCATGCTCTATTTTTTTTACCGAAATATCGATAATCTCGCGAATATGGCGTAGATAATTTTCCTTTCGCTCTTCCGAAAGCGTTCCCATGATCCGGTGATGGTATGGGGGTAATGCCACCATGGGATGACGAATCCGGTCCAATTCGGGAAACTTTTCCAGAGTTTTTCGGTAAATCTCCCGGTTCTCTTCCTCTTCGCGCAGGAGCATGGCGCTTTTGGCGATTTGTTCGGCCGCCTTAATACGGAGAATCTCTGCCTGCTCTTGCTGTATCTTCCCTCGGAGGTTCTGTGACTGAAAGGTAAAGTGTTGCGTTAAATTATTCGCGCCGGCCTTGGTTTTATTAGCATGAAGACGTTGGCAATCAAAACTCTTGCAGACAGGTTCCTTTTGAGGTTTTTCGCAGGAAAAAAACGTTTTTTCGCAAATGCAGCAGACATATTGGGTGTTGGGGTACGCCATTGGCGGCTTTTCGTTGGATGACATCTTTTTTTCACGTCGGCTTGATTGCCTTTAAGAATAATCAGCGCATAGAACAGAGAATTGTGTCGGCGGTAATAATGCGCTCAAGCGAAATTTTCTTATCGCCTGAGCGTAATGTGTGGAAAAATCGTTCGGTGTTAACAAGCGGGTCAAACCGATATCGCTTGTTAGCGTTCATTATCGCTATCGGCCTTGTTATTTTTGTCGATCAGCGTTTGGATGACGCCGTCGATCGAGCCGGTTTGCGCGATTTCCTGGTTAAATGAAGAACGGTAATTGGTCACTAAGCTGATACCTTCGATAATGATTTCATAAACCTTCCATTCGCCTTTTTTATTAAGTAGCATCCGGTAATTGATGTTGACAGGCTGCTTTCCCGGTTGATGAACTTGTGTTTTGACGATAGTTTTCCGGTCGTCTTTTTCGTCGTTGTAGGGCTTGAAGGTGATGCTCCAGTCTTTATACTCCAGAAAGGCGCGGGTATAGGTTCTAACCAGTAATATCTTGAATTCTTTCATGAAGCGAATTTTTTGATCCTTAGTGGCTTTGCGGATGTTTTTACCTAAGACCAGCATCGAAACTCGGGGCATGTCGACGAATTCGGTCACGATGCCGTCGACAAAGTGGGTGGCCTTGTTAAAGTCATTTTGATAGTCCGGTTGTTTCAAGGTCTGTTTGATTTGTTCGGAACTTTTTTCGATGACCTGGCGGGCCTTGGCTGTATCCTCATGGGTGGCGGCAGAGGAAATCGCAGTAAAACTGAATAAAAGTATCGACAGCAACGGTCTGATAGACATATAAAAACTCCCGACAGGGTGAAAAATTATGGAGGCTACGCCTTTTGAGTTAAAGACTTAACGGTGTCCGTTTAGTTTCAGGCTGCTATCAATAATATACAGATGCTCCGGCAAGTCAAAGGATAAAAAGGTTTTGGTTCCTACGGCCCGATGTGTCAATAAAAAAGTTGGGTTTGCCGATTTTTTAAGAATAGTCCATTCGGTTGGACTAACGTTGTTACGATGTGGCGTTATTTGGTAGGGATTCCACCAACCGAATAAAGGCCTCTTCCATGCGCTTCGGCGGGCGGTTGTCCGATCCTTGAGCCTGTCGTCTGATATCGGCTGGGGTTCCGGAAGCCAGTATATCGCCTTCGCGCATGATCAACAGTCGGTCGCAGTATTCGGCTTCCTCCATAAAATGCGTAGTCACCAGCACCGTCACGCCCTCAGCCGACAAGCGGTTAATGCGCACCCAGAATTCCCGACGCGCCAGCGGATCGATACCGGATGTCGGCTCGTCGAGAAACAATATTTCGGGCTCGTGCATTAACGCGCAGGCCAGCGCCAGACGTTGTTTATAACCGAGAGGGAGTTCCTGGCTGGTTGATTCCGCTAACGATTCCAGGTCGAATTCCCTTAGGGCCCAATCGATTCGGTCGCTTTTACGTTGATTGTCCAAGCCATAAGCGCGGCTGAAAAAATCCAGATTTTGGCGAACGCTCAGTTGACCGTATAAAGAAAATTTTTGCGACATGTAACCGATGCGAGCCCTGGCTTTGGCGGCGGCTTTGCCTAAATCTAAGCCGGCTACGCTCAGTTTGCCATTGCTGGCGGGCAATAGGCCGCAAAGCATGCGGAAGGTTGTGGTCTTGCCGGCTCCGTTTGCGCCCAACAAACCGAAAATCTCACCTTGTTGCACAGTGAAGGACAGTTTCTTGACCGCCTGGAACGAGCCGAACCAGCGGTCTACCGAGTCCACTTGAATGACGGTTTGCGCGGCAGTGTTAAGGTCGTTCTGTTCCTGAGGCAATGTTGATGCAATAACCTCTTTTGAAACAGATCGGCGTTCCAATAAGAGCATGATAAAGGCGTCTTCAAGTCGGGGAGCGGCGGCTACGATACGGAGTTCCTCGGTTGGGTCGAAGATGGACGCGAAATCCTCGATGAAGTCCTGGCGAATGACCGTTCTGACGGTTTCGCCTTGAATCACCGAATCAATGATTTTGGGGTAGTTGTTCGCCCGGTTCTGAATTTGGCGCTTCGTAAGCGTAGGGCTGGAGAGGAGATAACTGCAACCGTCCGCCAGGCGATGAAATGTTTCAGGCGGCCCTTGCTTGAGCACCTTTCCTTGCTCCAGCAAAACGATATGGCTGCAGCGTTCGGCTTCATCCATATAAGCGGTACTGAGCAGTACGGTCGTACCGGATTGTTCAACGAGAGTTTCGACAATATGCCACAGCTCCCGCCTGGATACCGGATCGACACCGACCGAAGGTTCGTCCAGTACCAATAACTGCGGCCGATTGACCAGGGTGCAGGCTAAACCCAATTTTTGTTTCATACCGCCGGACAGTCGGCCGGCCAGTCGCGTATTGAATTTTGCCAGGTCTGTCATTCGGGTCAGTTCGGCAAATCGGGTTTTTCGCAAGGCGGGGTCGATGCCGTATAGATCGGCATAGAGATTCAGGTTTTCATGGACGCTGAGATCTTCGTACAAGCCGAAACGTTGCGGCATATAGCCGGTGATTCGATGGATCCCGGAGCTGTCTGCCGAGCTGTCCAACCCGAACACTGCTACGGTTCCTTTGTCGGGGAGCATGAGTCCTGCAGCGAGACGGAGCAGGGTGGTTTTGCCGCCGCCGTCGGGACCGACCAGTGCAGTTATCGTACCTTTGCGAAGGGTTAATGTGATGTTTTCCAAGGCCTGGGTCTTACCCCGAGCCGAATTAAAAGCTTTGCAAACGCCGTTCAGGCTTAGCGGGCTGCTGCTGTCGTTCACGACGTGGGTTGAGCAGTTGGGCAGGATCTTTGCAGATCCGGTTCCGGCTGGTTTAAATCAATGGTTACCGTTACCGGCATGCCCAGGCGCAATTGGTTTTGGGGATTGCAAACGTAAACGCGTAGTTGGTACACCAAACTGGTTCTAAGCTCTGTTGTTTCAACCGATTTCGGCGTAAATTCGGCCGTCGGTGAAATGTATCCGACCCATCCGCGGTAACGGGCGTCGGGATAGCTGTCGTTATTGATCCAGGCAATCATTCCAGGGCTTAACTTGCCCAGGTTCGGCTCCGATACGTAAGTTCTGACCCAGACCGGATCGATCAGCGCCAAAGTCAAAACCGGATGCTGTGAATCGGCCATATCGCCCGGTTCAAGAATGCGGTTTTGAATAATGCCGGGACTCGGCGAGTATAGATGGGCATCCTGCCAACTCTTCTTTGCCGCTTTCAGTGCTGCCGTATCGGCTTTTAATTGCGCTTCGGCCGCTAAAATATCTTCACGACGCGGACCAATTTCTGCAAGAGACAGCAGTTCCGACAGCGCTTTGAGTGTTTCCTGCGCCGAATCCCGCTCGGCCCTCGCTCGATCGACGGCTTCTTTCGATATCAGCTTCTGAGCCGCAAGTCGCTGCATTCTGACCAGTTCTTTTCGGGTAAAAACCAATGTGGCTTTGGCGGCTTTGACGTCGGCATTGGCTTTGGCGATTTCCTCAGGTCGCGAACCGTTTAACAGCCGGTTTACTATTTGTTGCTGAACTTCAAGTTTGGCTTCGGCATTGTCTACGGCATAGCGAAACCGTTCCAAGTCTTGCTCGGCCAGCAATTGTCCGGTTTCTACCAAATCGCCTTCTTGCACGTAGATGTTTTTGACGTGTTCCGAATCGTCAAAACTTAGTTCCACTTGCCGGATGTCGATGTTGCCGTAAAGCGTGAGCAAGGAGCCATTTTGGTGTTCGTTTTCTATCCAGTACCAGCCTGCGGCAATGCCAGCTATGAGTAATAAAACCAGTATGAATATTTTGCTTTTTTTCATCGGTTAGTAAACGTCATTTAAATGGATTTGCCGTGATGGCTATGTAAAGAGCCTTTGAGGTTACTTAGAAAACGGCTGTGTTTTTGGGTCTTTTGTTCCAGTAGCCGGTAAATCCATCTTTTCGCGCTGTCTTCAATGAACACCCAGCCCAAACAGTAAGACCAGATTAATCCGATATATTCCCAGGAAATTGGTGTGACAAACCAGCCCATACCGGCAATGAGTGTTGCAACGATTTGGGTGCAGATAATGGCGATTAACAAAATCGGCGCGGGAAAAGGGTTTAACAGGAAAAAACGCCGGCTACGGGTAACGAGAAGCGTCAGATGACCAGCGATAGCCAGTTTCAGAAAAATAATGGTTTGGAGTTCTTCGAGGCTGACTTGAAAATGGTTTTTGGCGACAATCAGCAATAAAAACGTTTGCGCAACGCCGATGATCCCTAACACCGTTGCAACGGTCAGAACCTTGCGCATATCCCAACGTACTGGGGTCGGCGATAACCAGGTGTTGTCTTTGGCGATAGTTAGGATCGGTAGGTCGTTCAGTACTGCCAGCAGGATAATCATCACTGCGGTAATGGGGTAAAAGTTGTAGATTAAAATCGCTGAAACCATAAACAGCATAATACGGATGGTTTCCGTGATGCGATAGATGGCATAAGCGTTCATGCGCTCGAAAATACGGCGCGCTTCATCGATAGCATTAGTGATGACGCTCAGCCCCGTTCCGGTCAAAACCAAGTCGGCCGCAGCCCTTGCTGCGTCGGTTGCACCTGAGACGGCAATTCCCACATCGGCCTGTTTCAATGCCGGCGCGTCGTTAACTCCGTCGCCAGTCATGCCCACCAAGTGATTATTGCCTTGTAACTCCTTTACCAGCCAGTATTTATGTTCGGGAAAGACTTCTGCGAAACCGTCCGCGCGCTCGGTACATTGGGCTACGTTGTGGACAATATCCTCGTTGTTTTTGGCTTTGATAATTTGGTCGGCCGGTAATATGTTTTGGCCTAATCCCAACTGTCCGGCTATTTGTTTGGCAATGGCGATATTATCTCCGGTGACCATTTTTATATCGACGCCTTGATTTTTCGCTTCTTTGATGGTCTCGGCGGCGTCTTCCCGAGGCGGGTCGAATAACGGTAATATCCCCAGAAAGAGCCAGCGTCCGCTTTCGTCGGTCTTCGCAACACCTAGAGCCCGATAACCTTTGAGAGCGAATTCGTTGACTGTTTGGTTGGCTCTCTTGAGTGTTTCCTCATCGGGAGTACATAGGTTTAATATAACTTGCGGCGCGCCTTTGCTGACCTTGAATGTTTGGTCCGGGTGCGCCTTGATTTCCGCTTCGGTGCGCTTTTTCACCGGATCGAACGGTAGGAAGTGAAGTTGTTGAAAAGAGCGCAAGATTTTTTCGTTGCTCAGTTGTTGCAAAACAGCGCTATCGATGGCATCGGGGTTTTCGAGTTCCGAGGCCAGCGCCGCCGCCAAAATAATGTTTTGTTTATCGGAGCCGTTGAACGTCACCGGTTCGCCAAGGGTTAGTTTATTTTGGGTCAGGGTGCCGGTTTTGTCGGAACACAGAATATCCATGCCGGCCAGTTCTTCTATCGATTCCAACCGGGAAACGATGGCTTTTAATTTTGCTAGTTGTATCGCGCCGACCGCCATAGTGACCGACAATACTGCAGGCAAGGCGACGGGAATCGAGGCGACCGTCAGAATCAGCGCGAACTGTACCAGTTCCATGATTGGTAAGTGCCTTTCCAGACCGACCAGGACGAGGATGATGACTAGTGCCAAGCTGATGAAAATCAGATAATCGCCGATATGAATGACGGCTTTTTGAAAATGGGAAGCCGTTTTAGCGGAATTGACCAGTTTTGCGGTTTTTCCGAAGTAGGTGTGAACACCTGTTCCGGTGACGATGCCGGTCATTTCTCCCTGTTTGGCGATAGAGCTGGAATAAATCAATTCGCCGGCACGCCGGTCGACGGGCAATGATTCTCCCGTCAAAGCGGATTGATCGATACTCAGGTAGTCGCCTTCGAGCAGCACAACATCCGCCGGTATGACATCGCCTAGACGGATTCTAACTTTATCGCCGGGAACCAATTGCGAAGCATCGATATTTTGCCATTGACCGTCCCGGAATACGCGAGCTTTGAGCGCAAGGTTCTTTTTTAACTGCTCGATGGCATTGCCGGCCTGGTATTCCTGCCAGAAACCTACAAATGCGTTGAAAAACAGTAAAACTAAAATAATAATCAGGTCATCGAAATCGTGAACAACCGCGGACAGTATTGCCGCAATTTCAATCATCCAGGCGATCGGCCCCCAAAAATAGGATAAAAGCTTGACCAGAGCGTTTTGGCGTTTCTCCTGAATCGTATTTAGGCCGTAGAAAGCAAGTCGTTGCTCGGCGTCGGATGACGATAGCCCGTTTGAGCCGGTCTTCAGGTACTGCAAAAGGGATTGCGTTTCGAGTGAGCGAATTTTTTCGGCATCTAAGGGCGGAGGAAAGTGGTGGGGATTTGCATTCATGTTAAAGCCTCCCGGGTTTTGTTGAGCGTAAAAAAATTCATCGAACCGATACGGATTAGCGTAACTAAGTATTTATCTTCAAATTCTAACGATGGTCATCGAATGGCTATTTTCTGATTTTGATCACGTCTCAAATCCATTCTTCAAGATTGTAGCGTTGATGTAAAGCCGGTATTTCCACATGAGTATCTTTCAGTTTCGAGGCAAAGATCGGCATAACGTTATTATCGCCATGAACCAGAAAAGTGGTCTTCGGCCGGCCGGTTTGCTTATGCCAGTCCATCAGTTCGGCTTGATCGGCGTGCGCGGAGAAACCGCCGATTGTGAAAATGTCCGCGTAAACTGGAATTTCGTCGCCGAAAATCTTCACCTCCTCAGCTCCGTCCACGATCTGGCGCGCTAAAGTTCCCGATGCTGCGAAACCGACGAAAATAATCGTATTGTTGCGCTTACCCAGATTGTGTTTAAGGTGATGTTTAATTCGCCCGCCGGTACACATGCCAGAACCCGCAATAATGACAGCGCCGCCGGTAACGTTATTGATGGCCATCGAATCGGCGGTTTCGCGGGTAAAACGCAAGCCGGAAAAGGTGAACGGGTCGGCCCCCGATTGGAAGATCTCGCAAGTTTCCTTATCGAAACATTCGGGATGTCGCTGAAAAATCTGAGTAGCGGAAATCGCCATTGGCGAATCCAGAAAAACCGGAAGATACGAGGGTAAAAGGCCGTTTTCGATTCCTTCGCGCAAATAATAAAGTAGCTCCTGAGCACGCTCCAAAGCAAAACTGGGAATAATGACATTACCGCCGTTGGCGATGGTATTTTTGATTGTTGTATAGAATTCCTCAAGCGTCGGCTGCAGGGTTTTATGCAGGCGGTCGCCGTAAGTGGTTTCCATGACCACTATATCTGAAGATGGCGGTGCGGTCGGGTCTTTAATGATAGCCCGGCCGCTGTAACCCAAATCTCCGGAAAACAGAATGTTTACTTGCCGGCCTTTGTGCTCGACATTGAGCACGATGGAGGCTGAACCCAGAATATGGCCGGCATCGATAAAAGTCGCCCGAATCGCACTGTCGATTACAATCGGTTGATTATAGTTTGCCGACCGACCGAAAAAACCGAAACAGTTGAGAACGTCGACTTCGTTATAGAGCGGTTCCACCGTTTCTTTTTGGCCACGTCTGGACGCCTTCCTGGTTTTATAACGTGCTTCGTCTTCCATTAGGTGCGCCGAGTCCAGCAACACCAACCGCGTGAGCTCGAAAGATGCCGATGTGGTGATGATCTCGCCTCTAAATCCTTGTTTAACCAATAGCGGTATGCGTCCGCAGTGATCCAGATGAGCGTGGGTCAGCAGCAAGTAGTCGATTTCGGCGGGATCAAAGCCGAAAGGTTCCGTGTTTTCTTCTTCGATTTCGCGGCCGCCCTGATATAAGCCGCAGTCGATCAGTATTTTTTTTCCGGCGGCTTCGAACAAATGGCAGGAGCCGGTTACATTCTGATCCGCACCGTGAAATTCTAATATCATAATAACTCCTGGTTGAATGCCTGTAATTTAATGAGCTGTTTGCATAGCCGAAAATTCAATCCGGCGGTCGAGTAACAACGCGATAGGACGGTTTTATAAGCAGCAGGCTCAACGCTAAAAACGATAGGGCTGCGCTGCAATAAAAGGTTAAATCGGAGCCATAGCTTTCCCATAAGAAACCTGCGACCAAACTGGCAGAAAACATGAACAATCCACTGATCAGGTTAAATAAACCGTATGCCGTACCTTTCAGGTCGGGAGGAGTTGTCTCGGCAACCATTGTGGTCAGAATGCCTTGACTGAAACCCATATGCAATCCCCATAGTGCGATTCCGGACATAAGAACAGATATGGACTCTGCGCGGGCAAGCATCAAATCGGCGAGAATCAATAATAGCAAACCGACGATTAGCAAACCTTTTTTATCCATACCATCAGATATAATGCCTACTGGGTAGGATGATAGCGCGTAAGTCAAATTCATGACGACCATGACAGACGGTATCCAGGCTATAGACAAACCGGCTTGATGTCCCCTCAGGAGTAAAAACGCTTCGCTGAATCTGGCCAAAGTAAAAAATCCGCCTATCGTCACAACCCACCAATATTGTGAGGAGAATCTCGACAACAAGGCCCAATTTAATGGCGATTGAAAGCTGCGTGATTCGATTTCGCCCTCTGGCTCATTTACACTGACGACGATCAGTAACACTGCAATTACAGCCGGAACCACGGCAAGCCAAAGCACGGGCGTGAGATTGTTGTTAAACAGAAACAATAGCAAAATAGCGAGAAGAGGAGCGAGAAATGCACCGATAGTATCCATCGATTGTCGCAGGCCAAAACAAGCGCCGCGTATGTTTGCCGGCGCAATGTCGGCAATGAGAGCATCGCGTGGTGCTCCTCGGATGCCTTTGCCGATTCTGTCGAGGAAGCGCGCTATAAACACTGTGACTACGGAGTCTGCCAGCGGAAACAGCGGTTTGGTCAATGCAGCCATTCCGTATCCAAGCAAGAGCAGTATTTTTCGGCGACCGAAAAAGTCGCTGATGGCGCCGGAAAACACTTTGACAATCAGTGAGGTTGCTTCGGCAATCCCTTCAATAAAACCAATAGTCAATGTCCCGGCTCCTAAGGAGGTGACCAAAAAGACAGGAAGCAGACTATGTATCAGCTCCGAAGATAAGTCCATAAACAAGCTGACAAAACCGAGTGTCCAGATCGTTCGAGGAATTGAGGAAGTCGACTTCTTAATCACGGGGAGATCACGATGAATAAGTTTGTTGGATAGAGTTCGTCCATTTTAAAGATTGACAATGGCGTACTAACGTATCCTGACGGTAATATAGCCGTAACTGATGGTAAACATCGGTGAAATGGGGTTGTAAAATCTCGGGAGCGCAGAAAAAATATTCGCTGAATACGGCAAAAAATTCTGCCGGGCTGATGGATGCGTAAGCGTTGACGCAAATCCGCTGATGACGGTCAAGACGTTGATTCAATAATTCATAAGCATTACCCAGTATCTCGCTCCACTGTTCCCTTTGCATGTCGTCAGGTAACGGCGGCATGCCGTTGGCACGGCCGTTTAACATGTCCAGTTTGTGAGCGATTTCATGAATGACGACGTTATACCCCTGATGCGGCTGATGCAAATCCCGTACTATATTGTCCCACGATAAAACAAGCGAGCCGTTTAACCAGGCTTCGCCGATCAATATTCGTTTGCTGTGATGGACAATACCGTACTCGTCGGTTTCGTTCCGGCTTATCTGAAATGCCCCCGGATAAATAATAATGGAATTCCAACCACCCAGCAGACCAAGGCCAAGAGAAAAAATCGGGAGGCAAGCTTGGGCGGCAATGGTGACCCGCATGATCGGGGTGACCGAAATATCGACTCCGATGAATTTTTTATAATGCAGAAACAATGTGCTTAATTCGCGTAAGCGCGTTTTTTCCGCCGAACTCATTCCCTCCAGGAAATACATCGTGCCTGTCGCCTGTTCCCACAAATGATGATTGATAGCATAGCGTTGCAGAATATAGCGGGTTCTGGTTCGTTTCAAAAAACTCAACATAACGGTTGCTTTATCATTCAGGTGCCTAATGTGTTGAAAAGAGAAAGACCGAAACGATGATTGACAAAATCGGCTGTCAAACGTTCTGCGTTGGCGGATTTTCGGTATTCAATAAAATCACTTCAATTTCCTCGGTGATTTCCTCCTGTCGATGGATTCGGGTGATTTTGTATAACTTTGCCGTCTGCTGATCCAAATGCCTGACCGCATTGTCCAGGTGTTGGAGGCGCTGGTTGTTCTCGGTTGCCAGCGACATATATAAAATTGCCTGCAACGAACTTAGCAGGTAATGATCGACCAATTCAAACAAGAAGGCCGCCGGGTCCAGGTTTAACATGGGCTCCGGCTTGGTTTTTCTGTTGCTTTGCGTATCTTTCGTAAAAGGTGGAAGTAAAGTTTGCCGCGTGATGCTTGAATGTTCGTCGCGATGGAAAAGCACGTCCAGTCGAAATAACGGTTTTTTTTGTTGCAGATTGCCGATTGCGTTGGTCAGGTTAGACATTACCTGACCGATTTCTTCGCTACCGTTGGCTCCCGAGATGGCTGTTATCTGAACTGGATAATCTTGTAGGCGGTTGCATAGGCGGTTGCCAATTGCGATGACGGTGTCGGGAGACGGTAGAGTCGGTATTTTATCTATCAGGGTTTCGTTGAAATTACCGCAAAATCCTCTTTCAGACCCTACCACGATCACGGCAGAAGAACCGTCCCCAAGTTCCGGCATCCCGGGGTAAGATTGCAGGAAATCGGTGGCGACATCTTCTATATGCGCTACCACACGGTTTTGCGCCTGTTGCAGGCGCGCTAACTTGTGAAGTTCCATGAAAGCCATATTTTTCAACGAATGCAGGATATTGCGGATTTCCTTGAGTTGTTCGATATGTCGTTGCAAGATACGACTTTGAGTCATAACGATGGCTCCCGTTCAGTTGACAGCGTTTCGGCGAGGAACGTCCGCCATTGTTGCAGGTCACTGTTCAGTGAGAACAATGACTCATTGACGGTCCGGCTTAACTGTTCCAGCTTCTCGGGGATATCGGACGGTTGCAGCTGATCGAATAAGCCTTCGTTATAGGCGATCAGCCAGGATAATTGAAAGGCGCTGCTTTCCGGGCGCAGCCGGTCTTGCTTCAGAATTTCCCGAAGCAGGCGGCCGCGTTTGATTCTGGCTTCCATCGAGGCTTCCAGTTTTTGCCCGAAGCGGGAAAACATTTCCAGCTCTAAGAATTGCAGATAATCGAGTTTCATTTGTCCGGCCTGGTCGCGGATAGACGGATGCTGGGCTTTTCCACCGATCCGGGAAACCGATTTGCTGATATCGATGGCGGGTCGGAAACCGGAAGCGAACAGATTGCTGTCGAGATAAATCTGACCATCGGTGATGGAGATCAGGTTGGTGGGAATGTAGGCGGCGATTTCCCCCTGTTGGGTTTCTACAATCGGTAATGCCGTCATGCTACCGCCGCCGTGTTCGGCATTCATACGAGTCGAGCGCTCCAGCAGGCGGGAGTGTACAAAAAAAATGTCGCCCGGATAAGCCTCTCGGCCCGGCGGACGGCGCAGCAACAGGGACAATTCACGATAGGTTTTAGCATGCGTGTCCAGATTATCATATACGATCAGGGTATCCCTGCCTTGTTTCATCCAGTGTTCGGCGAGAGCACAGCCGGCAAATGGTGCGATGTATTGTAAGCCGGGTAGGGCACCGGCTTCGGCGACTACGCAGACGGTATAATCCATTGCATCGTAATGGCGCAACAGCTCAATGGTGTTGACGACAGCGGTGCGTTTTTGTCCGATCAGAACGTAGATGCACAGCACATTTTTGCCTTTCTGATTGATGACCGTGTCGATCGCCAGGGCGCTACGTCCAGTGCCTTCGTCGCCGATCAGCAGTTGGCGTTGGCCTTTGCCGATCGGTATTAGGGAGTCAATGATTTTGATACCGGTATACAGAGGATCACGGACGAAATCGCGTGCGATTATAGGCGGGGAAGCCTGTTCCAGGTTACCGCGGACGACATGCGAAGGTCGGCTTTGGCCGTCCAGAGGTTCCCCCAGCGGATCGATAACGCGACCTAAAAAGGTATCTCCGACCGGCACGCTAAGACTGAACCGTGCCAGATAAACCAGAGTGCCGGCCGTTAATGCTTCGGTTTCGTAAAGTAGAATGGCGCCGATTAGTTCACGGTTAATGTCGAACACCATCGCGCGGCTGTCGTCGGCAAAAACCAGGATGTCTTCGATTGCAGCCGATGGTAAACCGCGGATCCAGGCGATGCCGTCGCCGACTGAAATAACGACGCCTTGTTCGGCTGTCCGTAAGCCGGGACGATAACGATCCAGCCATGCTTGCTGTTGTTGCAATAAGTCACTTTCCGCGAACCGGTCGGCTTCAGAAGTCATCGGCAATCTCCGCGAAGCCGTTTAATTCGTGTTGCAGGTTGGCATGCAATATCCATGCACCGATATCGATTTGCAGACCGGCAATCAGTTCCGGGTTTTGATGGTAGTTGAATTGTAACGGGTTGTTCAGCAGAGATTTTAGTTTTTGCTCCAGCCAACTGGTTTGCTCACTGTCCAAGTGATATGCGCTGCTGATATTGATTTCCAACACTTGTTTGCTATCTTGAGTTTGCAGACTATTGAGGCAGGGTTCCGGCAAATGGTTTAACTGGTCAGTCAATAGATCAAACAAGCGGGCTTCAAGCTCAGGGCCGGCCGCTTGCTGTAGTAGTAAGGCCGCAAAGCGGGCTCCATTCTGCAGCGCCAACTTTTGTTGGTGGAGCAAGGTTTCTTGCTGTTGGCGTTGCATCGCGGTTTGTGCCTTATGTCGTTCCTGTTCAAGGGCTTGCTGCAATTGAAGCATTTGCCGTTGTTTTTCAGCCTCTAATTGCTGATGCAAATCGGCGAGGGCGGATTGTTTTTCCCGTTCCCATTGTTGTTGTCGGTTTTCATAGTTGTGCTTTAGATCCAAGGCTTGCTTGTGCATTTGCTCGGCTTCTTCCAAAGATTGGTCGATTTGCCGCTTACGCCGGGCAATGATTTCCCTCATCGGTTTGTAAAACAAGCGTTGCAGAATCCAGATCAGAATCAAAAAGTTTACGATCTCGAGGATAAATGTAGTCAGGTCGAATTCCATTTGAGGGGTACCCGGATCAAGTGACGATATAAGCCAGTAGCGGATTTTTGAATAGCACGATCAGGATGATGACTAAGCAATAAATTGCCAGCGACTCGATCATGGCCAGACCGATAAACAGCGTGCGCATCAGCGGACGTTCCGATTCCGGTTGCCGAGCCATGGCTTCCAGTGCGCCGTTAATTGCGCGCCCCATGGCCAACGCAGGGCCCAGCACGCCGATAGCGATGCCTATCACGGCCGCGACGGTCGAACCTAAAATTATCCAAATCATATCGTTCATGTGTTTTCCTGTTGCTGTGAATGGGATTGTTGGGACTGCATCGCGCCGCCGAGATAAATTAGCGCCAACATGCCGAAAATATAAGCTTGGACCAGTGCTTCGATAATATGTAGCATCAGAATCGGAATCGGTGCTAAGAATCCGGCCACCAACAGTATCAGCATCGCGGCCATTTCCAGACTCATGATGTTGCCGAATAGTCGGATCGCCAGAGCCAGCGTGCGGGTCAGTTCGCTGACGATGTGAAATGGCAACAGAACCGGCGTCGGTTGTAGATAATGGTGCAGATAGTTTTTGAGGCCTTGGGTACGGATGCCGAACCAGTGTACCGATAAAAAGACCAGTATCGCCAACGCAGAAGTAACGGACAAGTCGCGGGTCGGCGAATGCAATCCGGGAATCAGTCCGACCAGATTGGCGACGACCAAAAACACCCAAAGTGTGGCGATGAAAGGCATGATTTTTTGTCCGTGTTCAGGAGCGACAGCCATGATGCTTTCCTCAAGAACCGCGAACACGCCTTCGCTGACCGTTTGCAACGATTCAGGTAGCATTTTCATGTGTCGGGTGGCCAACCAGGCGAGTCCGACAATGAACAGCATAATGCCCCAGGTAGTGATGACGGAAGAGTGGAGAGTCAGCCAGCCCAAACGGACGGAATAATCATCGTTCATCGTTTCACTCCTCTTCTCTGATCAATAGATAAACATTGATAATGCCGATCAGCAAGCCGAGCAATAACAGGCTTAATGTCCAACGCATCGAATAGCCGGAGGCGAGGTTGTCCAGCCATGATCCCAAATAGGCACCGCCGATGATCGGCAATACCAATACCAGGCCCAGCGTTCCCAAAAAAAGGGTTTGCGACAGGATGCCGGATTGTTCGCGGCGGGCTTTTTTGAAGCGCCTGACCTGGTTGTCGATTTGTTTAAGCAAATGCTGTTTGTGGTTCATTTCGCTCACCTGTCTCTTCGGTGTAGGTTCCATAGCCGGATCAGCATCGATTGTTCCATTTTTTGTAAGCTGCTTCTAGTCGCGATCAGTGTTTCTTCTTCGGCCAATATTTGTTGCTTTAGCAGTTCGCTGATTTTGTCGAAATCGCTGTCGATCAGAAAGTGGCGAGTGCTGATGCTCAGTTCATTGGCATCGAAAGACAGAACGCCGCCCGGCAACGCAAGATATTGCCAGTCGTCGCCTTTCAGACGGAAACGCGATAGACCGATGTTAAGCAGCGTCATAAAACGGGCGTGATGGGCCATTAAACCGAAACTGCCGTTCGCGTCTTCGCCGACGAATGAGCTGACACCTTCGATACGCTTCTGACGGGAAGCATCATAAAGCTGCAAGGTAAATGTATTCACAAACTCTCCTGCATGCTGCCGCGCATATAACATTGTTGTTCAGGCATTTGATCGTAGCGACCGGACAAAAAGTCCTCGCAATCGGTCAAGGTTTGCTCCAAAGGAACCGACACGCCCTGTTGTCGGCTGTGTTGAGCCAGCACCTTGAAGGGTTGAGTCAGGTAACGTTGCAGCTTACGGGCGCGCATGACAATGCGGAGGTCGGTTTCCGACAGCTCCTCGATTCCCAGCATGGCGATAATGTCTTCCAGTTCGTGATAACGGGCCAGATGTTCGCGCACGCTCTCGGCGATTCGGTAATGGCGTTCGCCCAAGGTATACTTATCCATCATTTTACTGCCCGAGTTCAGTGGATCGACAGCCGGATAAATGCCTTTGCTGGCTTGATCCCTGGAGAGGATCACGATGGTGTCGAGATGACTGAGAATAGCGCTGACAGCCGGATCGGTCATGTCGTCGGCCGGTACGTAGACAGCTTGCACTGAGGTTACGTTGCCGCGGCGAGTTGATAAGATACGTTCCTCGAGTTCAGCAACTTCGGTAGTCAGCGTCGGCTGGTAGCCTACCGTGGCCGGCATACGGCCGAGCAGACTGGAAATTTCGCTGCCTGCTTGAACGAAACGAAACACGTTGTCCATTACGAACAGTACTTCTTTTTGCAGGCTGTCACGTAGATATTCCGCATAGGTCAGTGCCGACAGGCCTATGCGGAAGCGGACGCCGGGCGACTCGTCCATTTGTCCAAAGACCATCAGCGTATCCTGCATAACACCGGCCTGCTGCATTTCCTGCCACAACTCGTGGGCTTCACGAATGCGCTCGCCGACACCGGCAAATACCGAAACGCCTTGGTGTATCGCCGATACCGCATTAATAAATTCCATCACAAGAACGGTCTTGCCGACGCCAGCACCTCCGAACAGGCCGGTTTTGCCGCCTTTGACGAAGGGACAGAGTAAGTCGATGACTTTGATTCCGGTCTCAAGGATGCCGCTGATGCCGGTGGTTTCATAAAGCGCGACCGGTTTGGCGTGAATATTCCGGAATTCTTGCTGCGGTAGTTCCGGTAGTCCGTCCAGGGGTTCGCCGAAAATGTTCAGCAGACGGCCGAGACATTGTTTGTCAACCGGTACATGTAGTGGAGCACCGGTGTCATAAACCGTCATACCCCGGCTTAGGCCGGCGGTTCCGTGCAGCGTAATGGCCCGGACATGGCGACGGTCCAGATGTTGATGGACTTCGAACAAAAACATGGTATGGTCGAAGCAGGTACATAGAGCCTGACGCAGCGGCGGAAGCTTTTTGCAATCGATGATGACGACTGGACCGTGCACTTCGGCGATGACGCCGATAACGGGTTGTTGCGTTTTCGCGAGGTGGTCCACTCGGTTGCTCTCCTGTTGCGTTGCGCTATTTCAAATCGTATTTTAAATGGTATTTCTGTACCCGGTAACGAATAGTCTCCCGTGTCGACCCTAGCATTCTGGCTGCTGCAGTGACATTGTAATCGGTGATTTCGAGGACTTTCTGCAGAATGTATTTTTCCATGTCCTGTAACGAGAGGCTACCGTCCAGCGGAATTTTCAGTTCGTTACTTTGAACGGTCGATGTCGGCGGATTTTCGTTAGCCGGTTTGCCTGCCAATTGCAGCCAATGCAATGGGAATTCGCGATTTTCGGCCAATAAGACGCAACGTTCAATGACATTGCGCAATTCCCGGGTGTTGCCGGGCCAGTGGTAGCTTTTCAGATGCTTCCAGGTTTCGTCGGATAGATGGGGATCGACTTTTTTTCCCGATTTGGCGTTGAATTCGGCAATAAAGGCGGGAGCCAGGTCATTGATATCGTCGATGCGATTGCGTAGCGGCTTAATTGCGATAGCCAGTACACTGAGGCGATGATATAAATCCTCGCGGAATTTTCCTGCAGCGACCAGTTGGGAAAGATCCCTATTGGTCGCTGCAATAATTTGCACGTCGATGTCAATTTCGGTTTCACTGCCCAGACGACGGATTTTCAATTCTTCGACCGCTTTTAGCAGTTTGCTTTGCAGATCCAGTTCCAGCTCGCCGATTTCGTCCAGAAACAAAGTGCCCTGGTGGGCTTGTTCGAATAGCCCGCGGTGTCTTTTTCGGGCGTTGGTGAAGGCACCAGCCTCGAAGCCGAATAATTCCGATTCCAACAAGTCGTGGGGCAATGCCGCGCAATTGACTTCCACTAGCGGCCCGGCGGCGCGATGGC
>JBNLEI010000043.1:0-2994 GCA_050304855.1 Methylococcaceae bacterium | reverse complement strand
CGCAGCCTATTGTTAAACATTGTTGTCTTTACTGAAAATGCGGTTGAGTCGGTGATCATTAAGCTAAACAAACTGTAGCCACCGAGTCTACCATCGTCGTGCCGGCCCAATAGCGGCCGGTACGGCGGCATTAACGTTGCTGCGGACAAAAATACTGCTGCGATTTTGTCGGTGTCTTGTCACCGTCAATAGGGTGTGTGTCCCATAAATCTGCGCGTAGGTATTTCACCCTCTTCGGGGTAAACCCCCACGCAAATAGAAAATGTCTTTTCCAGCATCCTCTCGCCTTGAACATGCGCGCGATGTAAACCAATATGTATTCATAGCCAAGCCGATTCCAACGGTAGTAAGATTCATGCGGGACTTTACTTTTCTGTTGATTGATCGGGTTGCGTACCTTCAAACTGACGCAACCGATGCTTTTTTAGTTAGGAAAGTCCATTTCATGTTTTAGATAAATAGGGCTGTCAAATGAAGGAATCCATTAAACGGCAAGATCTTAGCGGCGAGTTCTACACCAACGAAAAGTGTTATATCGTTGAATTATCCAATACGCCAGACGATCCAGATTTATCAATCGCGCGAGCAAGAGTGGAGCCGGGAGTGACAACTCGTTGGCATCGGCTTTCAAATACAGCCGAGCGATACTACATAATCAGAGGCAGAGGCCGGGTAGAGGTTGGTAACTTGCCTGCGCAGGAGGTCAATCCCGGTGATATCGCAATTATTCCACCGATGTGTCGTCAACGTATCACCAACATCGGCTCAGAGGACTTAATCTTCCTGGCTCTTTGTACTCCGCGGTTTTCGAACGATGTTTACGAAGATATTGATGACGGTTCAGGCGCGGTCTGATATTGGAATGGAATAAGATGAACTCAAGCTTATAGATCGATAACAGTAAAGAATGCCAGGAGAAACGATGGCCTTACAGCAAATTGCCAATCATTTATGGATACACGACGGCGATACGGTCAATTTCTTGGGTTTACCGTATTCGACTCGAATGACCGTCATTAAGTTGGATGAAGAACGCTTGTGGATTCATTCACCGACTGCATTGACATCCGCGTTGCAAGCCGAGATTGAATGTTTAGGTAACGTTTGCTACCTGATTGCGCCGAACAAACTGCACCATTTGTTTTTGTCGGAGTGGTTGTTAGCCTATCCAAAAGCGGAAAGCTATGCAGCACCCGGTTTGATTAAAAGGAGACCGGATATTGCATTCGATAAGGAATTAAATGCAAAGACTGAGCCGGTCTGGCAGGACGCCGTTGAACAAACCCTAGTTTCCGGTAGTCCGGTGATGGAAGAAGTGGTGTTCTTCCATAAGGATTCGAAAACTTTGATTCTGACCGATCTGATCGAAAATTTCGACCCACAAGTATTCACTCCTTGGCAGCGCCTTGTTGCGAAGCTGACTGGTATATTGGCGCCAAATGGCAAGACGCCGGTGGATTGGCGTTTGAGTTTCATGTTCGGTAAAAAAAGGGCACGTACCGCGTTAAAAATCATGTTGTCATGGCAGCCGGAGAATATCATCATTGCGCATGGCCAATGTATTTTCGGAAACGGTACGGAATTTTTGCGCCGTTCTTTTGAATGGTTAGAGCGAGGAAATTCAGAGTAGTTTTCACTTCTAAATTAAAAATAGACAGCCTAATCTGGCTCTCCCAGATTTGCCGTGGTAACTACTACATATAGTATTTTTGGAAACGGACATCGATATCGAATAAGGTTAAATCTTTTTGACAGAACCTATTATCTTTTTAAGTCCTCATGAATCAACCGTTGATCCAAATTCCTTTAGATTTGCCCGATGTTCAGTTAGAACAATACGAACAAACGCCTGAAGGCTTAGTGATTACGGTAATCAGCACGAGCAAAACCGCCGTGTGTCGACGATGCGGACGCACTATTGATAAATTCCATGGTTACGATCAAGCAATTACCTTGAGGCATCTGCCGATTTTTGACCGGCCGGTTTGGATCCGGATCAAGCCCAAACGATTTCAATGCCCTTATTGTGATAAAGGCCCGACCACCACCCAGCGATGCGAGTGGTACGATCCAAAGAGCCCACATACCAAAGCCTATGAACAATGGATTCTACGGGAATTAGTCAATAGCACGCTCAGCGATGTCAGCTTAAAACGGGGCCTCAGCGTCGCCTGTATCGAAGGCATCATTGACCGGTATGTTCAACAACAAGTGGATTGGTTAACCGTGCCGACGTTGGAAATGATCGGTATCGACGAAATCGCGTTAAAGAAAGGACATAAAGACTTTGTCGTGATTGTTTCCGGTGTGACGACTCAGCACGAGAAGTGTATTTTGGCGGTGTTGCCGGATCGGAAAAAAGAAACCGTCAAATCCTTTTTGGCGACAATCCCTTTTCACCTGCGGGCGTCTATCAACCAAGTGTGTATCGACATGAACGAAGGCTACCGCAATGCGGTTCAAGAAACCTTACCCCAGGTTCAGGTCGTCGTAGACCGCTTTCATGTGGCCAAACATTATCGCGACTGCGCCGATAAAGCACGTAAAGCCGAAATGAAGCGCTTGAAAAAAACGTTACCGGAGGATGTGTACGCGCAATTGAAAGGGGTCATGTGGGCGTTTCGTAAACCTTGGACAGCTTTGAGTGAGAAACAGCAAACGATCTTATTACGATTGTTTAAGCATGCGCCGATATTGCAAGATGTCTATGTTCAACGCGAAGTGCTAACCGGTATTTTCGAACGCCGTATCAACAAAGAACAGGCAGAAAGCGCCTTGACTCAGTGGCTGGAGCGAATCGCAACATTAGGATTAACCTGTTTTGCCGCATTCGAGACCACCCTGAATAACTGGCGCGATCACATCACCAACTACTTTGTGCGGCGTAAAACCAGTGGTTTTGTCGAAGGACTCAACAACAAGATCAAGGTGATTAAGCGCCGCTGCTACGGGATTTATAGCTTGGGACGACTGTTCCAACACATTTGGCTCGAC
>JBNLEI010000042.1:0-2004 GCA_050304855.1 Methylococcaceae bacterium | reverse complement strand
AAGGATCGAATACCTGTGCCAAATGGTTAGCCGAGATACCCGGACCATTATCCTGAATCGAAACAGTAATGGTAGTGATATCACCGCGGCCACCTGATTGACTGCTGTTGGCAGAGTTGTTGGTAGCCAATCTGATGCGTGGTTTTTCGTTTTGACTGCTATTCAATGCATCCACCGCGTTAAGCAAAATGTTCAAGAAGACTTGCCTTAGCCGATCAGGGTCGGCGAAAACTTGAGCCCGAGTCGCAGCAAACTGCGTTTCGAATAGGATTTCTTCGGCAGCCGACTGAAAATTGAAGACCGAAATCAAGTCTTGCAGCACATCATGGATTGAGACCGATTTGGATTCACCAGCAGATGACCGTGACATGTCAAGCAACTGTCTTATTATATTATTTATCCGCGTAATTTCTTTTTCAGATCTATAGATGAAATCACTGCGTTCCTCAGGCGACAGATCTGTCTGACGTAACAAATCGAGATAGCCGAGTACAATACCTATCGGGTTGCCAATTTCGTGAGCGATACCCGAAGTCAATCGTCCAACGGTTGCAAGCTTTTCAGCCCGTATGACATCATTCTGGGCTTGTTTAAACCTAAGATTTGCCGCCTTTAATGAATCAATACTCGATTTGAGCGTACGTTTATCTTCGGCAATACGATTCAGCATCTTGTTCAATGATGAAGACAATACCGAAAATTCATTGTCTTCTTTGCGAACCGAGAAAAAGAGAGGATCTTCGTCTTGATAGGTTTCAGCTCGTTTGGCCAATCGCTTCAGCGGTCTGAAATAAATCCGCGAAAGCTGGCGATTACCGAAGAGTGCAAAAAAGAAGCTGTTGATGAAGACAAAAACGACGGTAATTTTTTGAATCCTGACAAAGTCCTGGTATATTGTTGCCAGAGAACTTTGAATCCCACCGGCTGCGACCGTTTGCCCCTTTACTTTGACGGGATGCGTGATGATTACCGATTGTTGCTGAGAAAAGATGCGAGCGGTAGCGCTACCAATCCGGCGCGCGATAGGGTTGCCCGATTCGAGCGTCTCATAAACGGCTGTTTTTAGATCGTCCTTCGGGATTGTTGTGTCGTCAGTTATCGATAGCGATCCGCCCGCCATTATAAAAAAGAATCTATCCGAACTGGAAACCGCAACCCTTTGTCTTGGAATATTATTGTATAGTCCAGATGCGGTCGTGGAAATTTCATTTTCGCATGCTACAATTAGGGTGATTCGTCTTTGATCAGTATGGCGGGTAATCGATCTTTCCAGATAAAAGAACATGACCAACACGTCAATAAACAGCATGGCCAGAAAAAATAGAATCCAAAACTGTACAAAAACCCTGTTTTTTATCCCGCGAATACCCATGGTTCGACGACCAAGCGATCTAATTAGGGGATTGCGAAGCGAGTTTCGATCGAAATCAATCGTGGCGATGTTACCACAGATCGTCTAAATGAGGAAGTTTTTTGATTTTTTAAGGGAGGTTAGAAACAATCCAGCCCGATCTCCGGATATTGGTGATCGGGCTGGATGGATGAAGGTTTTCGGCGGCGTCCTACTCTCCCACACAGCTTCCCATGCAGTACCATCGGCGCTGAAGAGCTTAACTTCCGTGTTCGGGATGGGAACGGGTGTTGCCTCTTCGCCATCGCCACCGAAAAATCGGTGCAATTTGAATGTCGATTCGGTTCTTAATTATTTATGTCAGTTATTTTGTGGCCAAGCCGCACGACTGATTAGTACCAGTAAGCTAAGCACATTACTGTGCGTACACACCTGGCCTATCAACCTCGTCGTCTTCGAGGAGTCTTTAGTTAAGCATGTTTCCATGCTTAAGGGATATCTAATCTCGAGGGGGGCTTCCCGCTTAGATGCTTTCAGCGGTTATCCTTTCCGAACTTAGCTACCCAGCCATGCCGCTGGCGCGACAACTGGAACACCATTGGTTCGTCCATTCCGGTCCTCTCGTACTAGGAACAGATCCTCTCAAATATCCT
>JBNLEI010000041.1:0-6078 GCA_050304855.1 Methylococcaceae bacterium | reverse complement strand
ACCCTCGCTGCAGCTAACTTGTTATTTATGGGGCGGAACCGCCAATCACATCTTCCAACTGATTAGCGGTCAAAACACATTCGACCCAGACGTCCAGTTGCTCCTTGTCGGCTGTATTCACTTTTTGTTCCACCCATTCGGACAGCGGATCGAATTTCAAATTAAGTAATTTCAGCAGAGTTTGTGCTTCGCCACGCGCTTCGCCGCGGGCCTCGCCACGAGCCTCGCCGCGGGCTTCACCTCGCAGTTCACCTTCTCGTATCCACTCTGGTATGCGTTGTGCCAACATTGTTTTGATCTCCAATAAATCGTTCGGTTCCGGTTGTTGATGGCCGACCGGCGCTTGCAGCACCCGGTTTACCCAGACGCTAAAACTGCGGCGCAGCCGGGTCTGTTCCGGTGCTGACAGCCATTCTATCAGATTCGAGATGACTTCGAGAATCGCTGCCGGTTCGCGATGATGCTCCAGCCGAAATATGGCGGCCACCAAGTTTTTTACCGGGTCCAGCACCTCAAGGTCATAGGTGCTTTCGTCGAGTATCAGATAATTTAGCGACGGCCGGTAATGTTCCAAACCGCCCGGCAGTTTAATGATCAAGTCGGCAAGCTGGGTAGGCGCGTGCCAACGCCGATCGCCGTTGTATAATACCACCGGGAATACCGGCGGAAGGCGTTTGTCAGTAAGTATTTGTTTACTTTTGATCAAGTCCTGGTATAGCAGGCCGATGTAACTCATCAGCCTGACCGCCATGTAATGGTCGACGGTAGATTGGAATTCAATGAGGAAGTAGACATAGATCCAGTTCCGCCGGTATTTTACCCGCCAGATCACATCATCTTCACGGTTACGCAGGTCGTCGGTGATGTAGCTGCTGGCAACGGGCTCCAGGGTCGAGAAATCGAGTTCATCGATCCAAGGCTCGTCAACAAACCCCTGCAATAAATCAATGATGATTTCGGGTTCCGAAAACAACAGTTTATAGGAATGATAATGCTGTTGATTCATGAGGAAATGGTAACATGATCCATACATAAATTAGTAAGAACCGCCTGATAGCCAATTTGCAGTGATATGGCGTGCATTTGATAAGGCCGCAGAGCTTTTTCTTACTATGCTCTGTGGCCTCTTTGTTTTCTCAATGCGGCAGGACGTTGGGTTGCGAACAGCATGCAACCCAACCTACACATTAGTTAAAAGTAGTTCCCGGTGTGCCCGGCAATGAAGGCATCGCTTGCTTGGGGAATTCGCCGGTCAAGGCATTCAGGAATGCGACGATATCGGCAATCTCCTGATCGGATAATTCCTTGTTGAGCTGCAATTTTGCCATCAGTTTGACAGCGGTATCCAGTGTTTTAACCGATCCGTTGTGAAAATAAGGAGCGGTCAAAGCTATATTGCGCAACGTGGGAACTTTCCATAAATGTTCATCAGCTCTGTTGCCCGTCGCTTCGAAGCGCCCTTTATCAGCGCTGAATTTATATTGCGCTTCAAAATAGCCGTTACTGTACATCGGAAACTTCATGTAAGTGCCGGGGCCGTTGAACGCCGGTCCGCTATGGCAGCCTTTACAGCCAAGTTCCTCGAATTTATTCATACCGCTGACTTGCTGCTCAGTCAAAGCGGATTTATCCCCTTTGACATATTTGTCGTAAGGACTGTTGGGTGTAATTAAAGTTCTTTCATAAGCGGCAATCGCTTTGGTGGCGTTATCCTTGGAAATGGAATTGGCGCCAAATGCTTTGCTAAATAATTGCTGGTAACCTTCGATTGATTGCAGACGCGCTACCACATCGTCCCAACTTTTCATGCCCATTTCAATCGGGTTGGTCACCGGTCCCGCTGCCTGTGCTTCCAGGCTGGCCGCACGGCCGTCCCAGAACTGTACCGCATTGAATGCCGCATTCCAAACCGTCGGCGCGCTACGTCCGCCGGTTTGCCCGTTGACACCCATTGCCACCGGCCGGTTATCTTCACCCCCCAACATCGTATTGTGGCAGGAAGCGCAGGAAACGGTGCCGGTGGAAGATAAACGCGGATCATGGTACAGGATGCGGCCCAGCTCCACTTTTTCGGTGGTTGTCGGATTGTCCGCCGGTGCCGGCGCGGTAGCCGGCAATGTCTGCCAGTCGGAAGCCGACGCTACCGACGCAACTCCCGCCAAGGTCAAAGCGGTAATTAACAAACGAATTTTTAACATAGTTCCTCCTCTTTTCGATAACTCTTGTCAATAATTAATTAAACCCCGATTCGATGAAGATTATTGTTGTTACTGATTAAGTGATTCACCGAATGCCACAATTGTAAGACATCAATCCGGTCAGGTATAGTGTTCACACATCAAACATCGGTTTTTTGTAATCCTTGGTTCCCTTCGAGAGCACATCGTTCCAATGCTCCACGGGAAAACGCCTTCGGAGACGCTCCTGTTTCCCGCAATGCGAACCTTTGGCCGATGAATTCCCATGTGGAGCATCGGGCCTATTGAAACAGGTCTTCCAGGCGTTCGGCGGTTAATACGCGTTCGATCCAACCGTCCATCTGTGCCTTGTCGGCGGTGTTCACCTTTTGTTCCACCAACTCGGGCGGCGGGCCGAATTTCATATTGAGTTGTTTCAGCAGGATCTGGGCTTCGTAGCGAGCCTCACCGCGAGCTTCGCTGCGTAGCTCCCCTTCCCCTATCCACTGCGGTATGCATTGTGCCAACATGGTTTTAATCTCCACTCAATCGTTCGGTTCCGGCTGTTGAGCGTCGACCGGCGCGTGCAGCACCCGGTTGACCCAGACGCTGAAACTGCGCCGCAGGCGGCTTTTTTCCGGCGCTGCCAGCCATTCTATCAGATTCGCGATGACTTCAAGAATCGCTTCCGAGGCGCAGTGAAGTTCCAGTCGGAATATCGCGGCCACCAGATTTTGCAACGGGTCCAATACCTCCAGGTCGTAGGCGCGCACCAGCGCCGGTCGCCGTTGTATGACACCACCGGGAATACCGGCGGCAGTCGCTTATCGGCCAGGGGTTGCTTGCTTTTGATCAGGCCCTGGTATAGTAATAGGCCGATATAGCTCATCAGTCGGACCGCTATGTAGTGGTCGACAATGGATTGGAATTCAATCAGCAAATAGACGTAAATCCACTGCCGTTTGGATTTGGCCCGCCAGATCACGTCATCTTCACAGCTGCGTAGATCATCGGTGACGTAGCTGTGCGAGAGCGGTTCCAGCGTAACAAAGTCGAGTCCATCGACCCAGGGCTCATGAACGAAACCGCGCAATAAGTCGATGGTGAATTTCGGTTCCGAGAACAACAGTTTGTAGGAATGGTCGTGCGGCAGTTCATCGGAGCATGGTAAGATGGTCAGTCCGCAAATCGGAAACGGTGAAAAACTAATGCGGGTGTGCCAAACGACCGCCCCAACGTTAAGTTGTCACGTAACCAACCGCTGTTGCTGCAACGCGGACTACCGCTGTTTTTGGTCCCGGCAGATCCAAGGTGCACCTGGATACTCTTTAGCAAAGTGAAACCCAAAAGTCTATCATCGTTCTTATGCTCCGCGTGGGAACGGCTACCGAGACGCTACTGCGAACCGCCACGCGGTGCGTTGGCGGATGAATTTCTATACGGAACGTGGAAATTATAAAAAACTACCGAGTAATTTGGAATGACAATATTTGCTATGTTTCAACGAAAATCGTCAGCAAAACCGGTATTGCAGAATTAAGCGAATACACAATTTATTTGAGTCGGGTATTCCAGACAAAAAACACTCATAATATACAACACCATAGGAATCTGGTCAGTTTATTTGCCACTATTGGTACATTAATTGCTTAGTTTTGAATTATAAGTTACCGCTTTCGCTAACAGACCCACATGAACCGCATTAAAACATCTCAACACGGTTTCACGCTAATCGAGTTAATGATTGTCGTGGCAATCATCGGCATTTTAGCAGCCATCGCCATGCCTGCTTATCAAACCTATACCAAAAAAGCCAAATTCGCTGAAGTTATGATGGCTACTGGTCCCGTCAAATTGGAGATAGAAATTTGCTATCAAAAAATTGAAAACTATACGGTATGTGTCGATAACAATCATGTCGGCGGCAACAGCGAAGTATTTACCCGAGCCGCGGCGGGCGATACGGTCTCCAGCATTATTATTAGCGGCAACACGATCGTCGCAACCGGGAATGACGAAGTTGATAATGCAACCTATATTTTGGCACCCACAACCGGAAAAGGCTCGATCAATTGGGATATCGATCCGGACAGCACCTGTCTGGCAGCAGGCTTTTGTTGATAGGCTAGAAGGCAATTCTAAGTAAACCGGCTTAGTATCGTTTGACAATCAGCCGCAGCGGACCAAATTAGAATGACAAAATGTGTCACTTTGCGTCATGTGGCGTCAGCCAGTGGATGAGACACTGCTCCCGAAGAAATCCCGCTCACCGAAAAAACGAATTAATTAAAGATATAAACAATATAATTCAATAGCTTGTTACTTTAATCTGATATTTTTGTTTTATAAATATTCTTTGGCATGACCTGTGCTTTGGACTGACATGTATAGTTAATTTCTCTCGTTGAACAACAAAAAGGTGAATAAAATGAAAAAATCACAACAGGGTTTTACGCTGATCGAATTGATGATCGTGGTCGCGATCATTGGTATCTTAGCGGCGATCGCCCTACCGGCTTATCAAACCTACACCAAAAAAGCCAAATTTACTGAGGTGATGATGGCGACCGCTCCGGTAAAATTGGCGGTTGATATGTGCTATCAAGAAATTGAAAATTTAGCCACCTGTATCAGCACTGATCGCGTTGGCGGTGCCACCGACTTATTTCTTCGAGCTGAGGCTGGCGATTTAGTTTCTGACGTGTCATTTGATGGCAACAATATCAAAGCAACTGGTACCGCTGATGTTGATAGCAAAACTTATGTTCTTAAGCCCACTACAAACATGGGTTCAATCAACTGGGACGTAGATACATCCAGCACCTGTCTTGCCGCTGGCTTATGCTAATAGTCGCTACTTCGTGACGCTTCTATTGCCGCCCCTCCACAAAAAGGGGCGGTTTATTTTATTCGGTGACCTTTTTATTTACCATTGTCCTTGTTGCAGTCCAACATTTAAGCAATCAGCAACATATCCCGGATCGAAAAATATCGGACAAATAAATAATTAAACTATTCGTCGCATCGCTTCATCCGCTTTTCAAACTTTATCCCTAATCCATAAATTTCGCCCCAATAACACCGCCACAGGCAACAAGGGTGCAACTCATGACCTTAATCACCACCAATAATCCCATACGCCAGTACTGCATTTGGATGATTTGTACGGTGTTGCTGATCTTCGTTTTGTATTGGCCGGGACTCTCCGGTCCTTTTTTCCTGGATGACGTCACCAATATCGCCCCAACCGTTCCCCGGAATCTAAGCCTTGCTGAAACTCTGCATATCTTGAGCGGGAATACCAGCGGTCCGACCGGCCGGCCAGTCTCCGTTTTTTCCTTTATGCTTAACGGTTTCTTTTTCGGCTCTGAGCCATTCGCATTTAAGGCGGTGAATTTGCTTATCCACCTCCTGAACGGATTACTGGCCGGTGTGCTAACGGCAAAACTGCTGCAGGCTGACGGCACACAACAACCGCGCACAATCCGGACCGTCAGTGCTTTAACCCCAACCCTGTGGTTGATCCACCCGATGCAATTGAGCACGGTGCTGTACCCGGTGCAGCGCATGACCGAGCTTGCCTGCTTGTTTTCGCTGCTGTCGCTGATCTGTTATCTCGACATCCGCCGCCAGCTCAACCAGGATCGACCGCTTCCCGTAGTCGGTACGATTGCCCTGTTACTGTGTAGTTTGTTGGCGGTATTCAGTAAAGAAAACGCGGCGCTGCTACCATTGTTTATTCTGCTGATCGAAATTTATTTTCTCAAACTGAAAACAGCCTCGGTTAAACAACGTTATTACTTGTTTGAATTACTGCTTGTCTTCTGCCTGCTGCCGATCGCCGCCGGCGGCTATTACCTCGCTACGCATGTCCACGCCACGTTTTCCGGCCGGGATTTTG
>JBNLEI010000040.1:0-1878 GCA_050304855.1 Methylococcaceae bacterium | reverse complement strand
CGATAAAGGGTGCGAATGGAGCGATATGCCAATCGCAGCGCGCCGGTGTCTCGCCGCTTAACCATGAGTCGTCGCCAAGGACCAATCCTTACGTTTGCCGCTACTCGCCGGCTCGCTCCGCCCCTTGTCCATCCGCACAGCCGTAACAATGACCGCGACCGCTATCGGTAACACGTCCGGCAATTGAAACTGAAATCGTAGATATAGCCATGCCAATCCACAATCGGCAGACTCCTGAAAATGACCTTGTCGGGATTTACTGCTTGGTTAACGAATTCAGCCGGTCTTCGAACTGTCCTTTGCCAGTAAAAAAGCGTCGAAGCGTCGTATCGCCCTGTTGGTGATCGTGAACAGATCGTTGAAACTCGGTTCGAAGTGTTCTTTCAAAAATTGCCGGTAAGCGACTTCCAAACGAATCGTTAAAATAAAGAAACATTACAACATAGTGAATATTTCACCGGATTTTGATTAAAACTCAGTCCAAGGAGGGATCGAACAACATCTCGGGCCTGCCGGTCAAGTGACCCTGCGCATAATCGACCCCGATAGACTGAAGCTTTTGTAATTGCAAAGGCTGTTCAACATATTCCGCGATGGAATGTTTTTGGTGTAATTTGGCGGCCGCATCGATAAATCGAACCACCAACTCGGAATAAGACTGGTTTAGCAAGGTTTGCACGAAGGAGCCGTCTATTTTCAAGTAGTCCACATCATACTTGGGCAAATTGGCCAGATTACTGGAGCCGATACCGATATCATCTAATGACAGTTTGCAGCCTAACTCGTTTTTGAGTCTGAACATGAGCAATGATGCCTGGTCGTAATCCAGATCGGCGACATTTTCGGTAATTTCAAAACAGACTTGCTGTGGATCAACGCCATGGTAATGAATGCAGTGCTTGACCCTGTCGAAAAAAGAGGGGTAGCGGACCGTTGCCCCAGAGATATTGATCGAGTAACAGGCATCCGAAGGCTGCTCCCTGAGAAAACGGCAGCAATGCTCCAGAACGTAAAGATCGACTTCCCTGCTGACATTGAACAAGGCCGCCGTTCTCAAATAATCGCCGGGTGGCAAAATACAGCCATCGGCAGCTTTATATCGCAGTAATATTTCGGATTTCGGAACGGTATTTTGACGTTGGATCGGCACGATGGGTTGGGCAAAAAAAACAAAAGCTTTTTTGAGCAGTCCCTCCCTCAAAACTGGCAATAGCCTCAAACTTGCCATATAGCGGTGTAATTTTTCGTCATCGGGCCGAAGCAACTTGACGATGCTATTACCCATTCTCCTGGCTTGATACAGGGCTTCATCGACCGCCGAAACAGCCAACTCGGCGTTGCGGTATTCCGGCGTCAGTGGCGTTATGCCGATCATTACTTTCGGGTAATACGTATGAGCGCCAATGCTTATTTCCTGTTTATCGAGATTTTCTGACAACGCTTCCAATATCTCTAGCGCCTCTTTAGCAGGATGATTGAGCACTATCCCGAATTGGTTATACTCGACTTTTGCGATGCTGTCGCAATCGCATCCGCTTAAATTCGACACGATCAGACGTTCAACGGCATTGATCAATTGTATTTCGGCTTCCGAGCTGTCAATAAGCCGGACCACCTGGACGGCATTATTGATTTCTATGAATGCCAACACTCTGATGCGGTTGTTTTCCAGACAATAACGTTTGAGGTTATCGATAAAACAGTTCCGGGAAAGCGGCAAGTGCGACGGTTGTCCTTTTCTCATACACCCTGCCGACGCGCGATGCTTTTAGTCAAATGCCTAATGATTTTTCGTACATGACCACGAAACCTCGCCATCCGAAACCGTAATCCATCAAAAACTGCTGATAAACTCCAGAAACTCAATTTCTGCTTAAG
>JBNLEI010000039.1:0-9755 GCA_050304855.1 Methylococcaceae bacterium | reverse complement strand
CGGGGTTCCAACCTTCCAGCGCAGCCCACTCAACCAGTTCGTCGATTTCCGATCGAGTCATATTCCGTATTTCAAGCTGTTCTGTCATGGCTTGGCTCTCCTCATTTCTTCACCCGAAGAAGCATTTTATGGGTCCATTTTACTTTTCTCATCTACACTGCCATCCCATAATTTTTCATCGATGATCCGGTGTGTGAAAGTGACTTTATAATGTCTACGCGAAATCGAGCTATCAAAAGAGATTACCCAAGTCAGCTATTCTTATACCCCACCCCCGTTGTATAGGGCAATTTCTTTCTAAAAACCTTGTTGTCGTTGCGTGATGAGGAGAAATTCAACGCTTAAACGATTTGCACAAACATCTGTATGAATGTCAGGTTTCCCCAGTCTGCCGCTGTACAGAAGTACCGGGTAATAGACTGTAAAGGGTCGGTTTTACCCCTTCAATTCTGACCGAGCGTGCCTGCCTATTTTGTCGAAAAGTCGTTATTTTTTCGAGTATCTTATTTGGGTGCGATGTGTTCAGACAAAAGTCTGCGCCGACCGAACGAAATTTTCCTGGTATTAGGTTTAGGCTGTGTTGTCGGAAGTTTTGGCTCCATTCTTTTAACGACTCCTGAAAATAGTAGATGTTTGCCTTCTATCTTAGTTGGACAAGCGGTTTCTCAAACCGACGGGTAGTAATGATTTAGCCAGTCTCGCACGCCAAGCCCCGCATGGAAGCCTGAGGCGAAGCACGCTGTGAGCAAATATCCTCCAGTAGGAGCCTCCCAATCGAGCATTTCGCCTGCACAAAATATTCCCGGCAAACGACGAACCATCAGGTGATCATCCAAAGCGGAAAAATCAACGCCTCCGGCACTGCTGATCGCTTCATCGATCGGCCTGGGAGACAGCAGACGAAGAGGCAAGGCTTTTATCGTTGCCGCCAAACGGACGCTATCGTCCAATATTTCAAGCGTTGCCGATTCACGAAGCAACGCAACCGATACGCCCTTCAATCGTAACACTTTGCGCAAATGGTTGGAGATCGAACTTTTACCGCGCGACCGGGATAATTTTTCGGCAAGACCGTCCACGCTCGCCGACGGTAACAAATCGATCGTCACATCGGCATAACCGTTTACGGCGATTTCGTCACGCAACGGTCCCGATAAAGCATAAACCAAGCTGCCTTCCACGCCATGCCGAGTCACAACAAATTCTCCAATCCGCCGGTACTGTCCGCCTTTTGAATCGGAAAACGACATCGCAACATTTTTAAGCGGATGCCCTGCATAATGACTGCGAAAGTGATCGCTCCACTCGGCATTGAAACCGCAATTCGAAGGCTTCAGATCGGACACTGCAATCTGCTGTTGCCTGAGCAACGGCACCCATGCCCCGTCCGACCCCAATTTGGCCCAACTGCCTCCGCCCAACGCCAATACCACTGAACTGGCATCAACGGTTTTTTCGCCCTCCTTTGTCGAAAAGTGCAAAACATATCCCTTTTCGCCGATCTCCCAACCCGACCAGCGATGCCGCACATGGATGCGAACGCCCGCCTCGCGTAAACGGTGCAACCAAGCTCTTAATAACGGCGCCGCCTTCATATCGTTCGGGAATACTCTACCGGAAGTGCCGACGAACGTCCCGATACCCAAGTTGTGGACCCATTCTCTTAAGGCATCGGGGCCGAAAGCCTGCAACAACGGTCCTATCTCCGGCGCCCTCTCCCCATAGCGGCCGATAAATCGTTCAAGCGGCTCTGAATGCGAAATATTCATACCGCCTTTGCCCGCCATCAAGAATTTACGCCCCACCGAAGGCATCGCATCGTAAAGATCGACTGGAATTCCCCCCCGACTGATAACTTCCGCCGCCATCAGCCCGGCCGGCCCTCCGCCGATAATGACTACGGGATAAGATAATTGCGTGGCGTTCGTGGAATGTTCCATCTAACGTTAATAAATTTAAAAACTCAAGCGTCCCGATGCCGAATAATGATCGGACAAAACAAAAAGCCCAGAAGTACGCCTAGTGCCACCACCCCCGACAATACTCTCAAAGAAGCGCTTTCGGCGGCGATCAAACTGCCGAAAGCCAAAGCACTGGTCAGCATGGATGCGGCCATAGCCTGGTAAGTCAAAGCAATATCGCCGCCTCGGTTTTCCTGATAGAAAATACCGTAATCTACACAAATGGCCACAGCCAACAGGAAGCCGACCAGATGCAGGAAGCTGACCAGCGCACCGGTCAGAGACCACAACCCGAGTATAAAAAAAGCGGCCAATATCGCCGGCAGTAATGTTTGCACCGCTTTTAACAAACTGCGATATCGGATGATTAACAACAGTACGATCAGACTCAGGCCTCCCAATAATAGATTCCGAGCCTTATCCGTGTAATTATTGAGCATGCCGTTCAAGAGATCTCGATAACTGAAATAGCTAACGCCATCGTCCGGCGAAAAGGCGGCTTTAACGGTATCGTAATCGTGTTCGGCGAGCCAAATCATGACCAACGTTTGCTTGTCGTCCGTCATAATTCGGCTGTCGATCAGTCGTTTGACCGGCGTCGTAAATACCGTATCAAGCGTCAACGGTGGCTCGTCAGGATAATTGAAAACACCTAATTTGCTGACCGACAACCCTTCTTCCCTCAATGCTTGTTGCCAGAGCTCCTGGTTTTCATCGGTTAAATACCGTTGCAATATTTGTCGATTTTGCTGTTGCTGCTTGGCTGACAACAACCAGGGATAAAGGCCGAAAAAATCGGTTAATTTTCCTTGTTGTTTGAATTCTTCCAATCTTTTGTAAACCTGCTCGGTTTTTTGCAACGCCACTTCGATGTTCTTACCGGTCACCAGAATAAATCTTCCCGGTTCAATACTAACCATACGGGCCCGAATACGCTTATCGTTCTCTTTCAGGTAATTTAACTCAGGCGTTAATTGCTGCATATCCTCGATCCATTGCAAAGAGCGTAACCCCAACGCCGAAAAAACCAAAGCAACCAATAACACCAGTAACAATCCGATCCGATAACGCCGGCAGAACAGCGCCCAGCTTTTTACCAACGGAATGTCGAGCGAGCTTTTTCGGTCGGATTGAATCAAATCCGGCAACACGAAACGGGTCAGCAGCAACGCGACCAGTATGCCTGTACCGGCATACACGGCAATTTGTTGAAACCCCGGATAGCCGGAACCGCCCAAAGCCATGTAGCCGATCATCGTCGTCAATCCGCCCAATAACATGCTCGGCCAGATTTTGGCGACGACCTCACGGCGCTTCGATTTCGCAACCGTCCTCGCATGAACGATGGCATGGATCGGATAATCGATGCATATACCGACCAACGTGGAACCAATCGCGATCGTCATGCCATGCACATAGCCGAAACTGAAATGGGTGACAAGAATAGCGGATAAGATAACTATCGCCAGTAACGTGAAAACCTGAAACAGTGAGGAAAAGGAACGAAACAACAACAGAAACAAAAACATCAGCGCCACCGATGAAAGCGTGCTGACTTTGCCGATATCCCCCTTGATCAGATTTTGCGTCGCTACCGCAAAAACGGGCACCCCGGTCATTTCTAACTGATACTGCTCATCCCTTAGGCGGTTCAGCTCGGCGAACTCCGTTTTAATGGCTTGTTGGATACGGCTTTGTTCGGGAACGTCCAATCCCGCCATATCGGTTTCCAAAATCAGGTTGCTATAACGGGATTGCGCTTCCGCCTGTTGCTGTAGTTGTTCGGACTGCGACTGAAAACCGTTCAACGTTAACAACAACGGATCCTGCAAAGCGATTTTCTTAACAAGGCCTGCCTGAGGAGACAACAAAGCCTTCTTCAAAAACCCGGCTCGCTCCTGCAACCCTTGAGGAGAAAAAAGCTCTGCCAGATCGGTTTCCGGATTAAGACTATAAAGTGAACCGGCATAACGACTATAGATCCCTTGAACCGTTTGCACCGCACCCCTCTGCTGTTTTGCCGACCACACGTCGGCTACACCGGGAATGTTTTTTAAACGAATCTGTAGCAACCTAACCACATCGGTGGGAACATTGCTCTCTTCTGCTTTAGCGCCGACCGAAAGCAAATAACGCCGCGATAAGGCGCCGGACTGCATTTCACTCGCCAGCAAAACCTCTTCAGCAGTATCACCGGACAGAATAAACGCGGAAATATCGGTTTTAAGGTTAATCGTGGGTAACGCTACGGCGACCAAGACTAACGGCAATAAATAATACAAAATGGCTCGACGATTCAGCGCCGGACGGTTAATAAACTTTCGCAACAGTTTCAACCTCTCTTAAACCGAATCTTTATTATCAAGCGCAGATCGGCAAATCCTTTTGCTTGTTTTACACGAACAATCGTATCGTCCGGCTCGAACAACGTAGTCAGTCATCGGTTCCCAGCAATTCCTGATAAAGCGTATTGATCCGGGCCGCAACGTCCTCGCCCGAATCTTCTTTTTGCAAAATGAAATCGCTTTTATCGCCGTCCCCCTGTTGAACTTGAATCCGATCGGCCTGTTGCTCGGGTAACCCCGAGATATCGATTCTGAAGGCTGAGTCGGTATCGTTTCTGGCACTCAACGTCATTTGCCATTGATCGGGTTTGGCTTCGAAATCGACCGAATATAAACTTTCCAATAACCGACGGTCGGCATTCATTAGCGCTTTAAAAACGGCAGTGCTCAATGTCAGCGGATCATCGGGGTTCAGTTCGCCCTGATGACGGATATCATTGCCGGGATCGAAATAAAACATTTGTTCTCCGTTAATCGCCATGAGCAGACGCTCCGGTTGCAATTGCTCCTTGATCATCAGATCCGGCGGTAACGAGTACATGAAACCGGCACCCTGCCAAGGCTGATCCATCAGTTCGATAGTCCGGGTTTCGCGATAAGCGATCCTGACAGCGGTATCGGATTGCATTCTTTGCATCAAAGCGTCCACCGAATCTTCGGCATCGGATTGAGCGCTCAATAAAAATACGATCAACGAAAATATTATCTTCACGAAAGACTGTCTTGATTTAATGACTGAACGGGTTTTCACCTGTTATCTCCGAGTAGGATCATTCTTAAGCCAATGATTTATCGAGCAAAAAGCTCATGATCAAATTGGTTCATCTTGTCTGTACATCCATCCAAATTTTGCGGCCGTTGACAACCATGGTTTTAATGGTCGATTTAGGGTCCGGAATCCACAGGTCGGGGAAACGAAAATGACGGTAAATATACTCGCCCGTTATCAAAACTCCGATCATGACGTAGATAATGACGCCGTTATACAAAGTCCACCAGAAATCGGTTCCCCATATAGCCAACGCTATGCATGCGAGTGCATTGAAAGCAAAAAAAGCGGTCCATAACACCGTTAATTGGCGGCAGTATTCACTGACGCCGGGCGGAAATTCGGGAAACTCCAAACGCACGAAACTTTCTATAAAAGACGGCCCTTTGCCTTTCAACAGCGTCCGGCCGAAAAAATACATCAGCATCAACTGAATCAGTACCGGCATGACCTTGGCGGTTATCGTCTGCAAATAATAAGCGCCCAACAACAACCCGATCGCCACCAGCGCCTTGAAGATCTTGATCTTTATATTGCGCGTGGCGAAAGACTGCGACAGATAAATCCCGGAAAAAATCGCCGGCGCCAACCAGACCATCCCGCTTTCTATTCCGCGATACACCAAATACGGATACGCCAGAAACAAACAGGTGACCACAATAGCTTTAACGGCGCCGAACATCTTCAACCGAACTCCCTACGAAAATTAATCCACCACCCTACTGACTTTACCGTTCTTAAACTGCACATTGAATTTATTGAATCGACCGCTCCAGTAAACCCACATGTTGCTGTCTAGGCTAGGGGTTTCGGTAATCGGCGGATAACCGATTGCGATAAGAACAGCGTCCTTTCGCATATCTTTGGCGACGGTGCCACTTTGAATGTGCTGTCTTTCCAGTCGGTTGAATTTCGCCAAACTCACTTTCTTTTTGGCAAACAGCTTATCGAACGCTCGGAACACGTCGTCTCCGGTATGTTTTTCGACATTCTTAACCAACAGTTTCTGCCCCGAATCGTCAAGCTGAACTTCGATGGTTTTGCTGGTGATATTCAGTAAGGTGACCGGCGTATTGACCGGAATCGAAGCACCGCGCCTAAAATTGGTGGTTAAATGCGTCCCTTTCTCGTAGCGGATCACAAACTGGGTGTAATAGCTATCGCCAACGACGATATGAGCTGGAATCTCCGTAGGGTTCAACGCCCTTTTACAGGCGCCAATCGACAATATCATTAATAAAAGCAACGAACCGCGTATCACTACTCGCATTATTTATCCTCCTCTATAACCGGTCTATATCGTAAAGACCTGGACATGACATAGTAAATCACCGAAAACATCGCAAAAACCGCCAAGCTTACCGAGACAATCTTACCAGTTAATGGAATCAAGCACAGCGAACTGATTAATTCGACCATAATCAAGAAAATCAAAATAGCGGCAATGGTTCGGCTATTTAGTTTTGTACACCAATAAGCGCCCAACGGAGCGCCGACCACAACAACCGGCACCGCCGCCAACCAATAGCGCTCCACCTGTTCGGTAAATCCACCGAGCACCCAATAATGCAACGCGAAACCGGCCAGCGAATTTAACGCCATGAGAACCACTGAACTCGGTGTCGAAACCTTCTCCGACAATCGGAATAACAAAACCATCACCGAAAAACAAATGATATCGATACCGTTACCGACCAGTCCGGTCATAGCGCCACCGAGGCCTCCAGTTAACAGCATAATGCTCTTTTCCCGCCAGCCGAAAATCGGCATGGAATTGTTATACGTTCTGGGCTGCCAATTTAGAATCGCCAGCGTCAAAGCAAAACTGACGATCATCGAGGTAAACAACATTTTCAAAAGCGCAGGCTGCAACATCGGCGCCAGCAAAACGGTACTAAAACTCAGACCGCATAATCCACCCAGACTTGCCCAGAAAATAACTCTCCACGCAACCTTTATTTTCAACACGATAATAGTCAATGTCGCCGCCGTCATGCCGACGCTTTGAATCGCCAAAGAAAAAATCTTCGCATCCATCGGTGCAATGTGAAGCACCTTGGTAAAGACAGGAAAAGCCACGGCCCCGCCGCCTTCGCTAGTTGCTCCGGCAATAAAAGAACCGAAAACCATCGTCAACGTAACCGGCCAGTTTTCCTCGATAATCGCTAAAGTATTAGGGGAACTATAACCGTACCATAACGTCCACACCGAAACCGCAATAACCAGGCTGAACAGCAATGGATTGTAAAAAATTAACGCTTTTCCAGGCACAAGGAATCTGATTTGTCCGATTAAAGTTTAATTATCCCTTTTCCTACTCCATTAAGCGAATCATTACCCTCGACAAGACTGTTAGTCGGTTGAGAAACATCGTTTGCCGGCAATCTCTGGCCCTGAAAATTAGATTACCCTGCCGACATGCATTAAGATAAAGGCTTTATTCATTGGGAAGCACGACTCATGAGACACTTATCTCTGGCGCTGCTCTTGTTTTTGTTTTTACTGATTCGCCCTCCAGACGTTTCCGCTTCGATGCGTTGCGGTCGTCTGCTTGTCAGCGTTGGCGATCATCAAGCGGAAGTTCTGCAAAAATGCGGATTTCCCGCTCTGACGGACCGGCGGATCAGTACCGTGGTTCAAGATTATTCATATCGCCCCGGTTGGCGATCCGGCATCGAAGAATATCGGGAGATCGTGATCGACGAGTGGATTTACAACTTCGGTCCGCGACAATTTATGCGTCACCTGCGATTCGAAAACGGCATTCTTAAGGAAATCCGAGAACTCGGCTACGGCTATTGAAAGCCTCGTTCCATTTCGTTGCCGTTATCTCATTTTCGGGATCGCGAAATCCTCTACAGACAACGAACCAGTTTACTCCAGGCATTAAACTCCTTTTTTTCCGCCGCCAGAATCCCGTCATAAAAATACACGAGCCAAGCTCGATCATCGACCGAATTGTCCGCGGTCCAGATAAAATTAATCCCGCGTTCAAAGTGCGGATCGATATGAAAATTATCATAAGCCTTCGGCTCCATCAGCGACATGGCCTCCTCCACCGTCGGCAACCGCCAATCGTTAAAGCCGGCGAACCGCTCGGCGTTCAGCTGCGTCGCGTAATGTTCCGCTTTGTCGAAAGTCAAGTTCCCTCGTGAGCCGCCTTTCTGCCACATCAGCCCCGTTGCTTCATCGACGATGACTAAAGCATCGTCCAGCACTAAAACCTGATAACGATGTTCAACACCGTTGGCTCCGGGATTCCAGCGCTTCTCGTACAAACCATGTTTGGACAACGCCACTTTGATTTGGTCCGCCGATAACAAAGCCGGCTTACGCCTTAAAGTGACGGCTTCCTTTTTTTTAGGAGACGACTCCTCTTCGGAATCCGGCTGAGAGGATTGTCGCGACACCGAGCGCATCACCGCGTAGCCGAACGCACAAACCCCCGAAAACAACATGACGAAGATACCCGCCTTCAGTATCTCAGATGCATCATGAAAAAACATGAACCCCAACGCCGAAACGCTCAGAACCATTAAAGCAAATAGCCCTAGCGGGCTCTTGGCCGCCGTCTCGATAATCTTAGGGATATGAGTAAAAAATTTATCCATCGCAATAATAATGACCGGTAACCGAAAATTTAGCGAATGCCTGATCGGCAACCAATTCGTTGCCTATGAAATTCCCTCCATGTCTTTTTTATCGTAATCTTCGGAGGAATTTTCAAAATATGAAGTTATAAAAATAATATCGACTATCCATTTCCAAGACCAGCACAAAACTCGAATTTATAACCTACTGAAATCCGGAAATTTTATTCCTTTCTTAGCCAACCGATTTGCAGTCTATGCACCAAAATATGGCCTGTCAAATTGAAAAGTCTACTATCAAGCTATAGTCTTCTCACTGAAAATTGTGCGCAATACAAATATAGCATTAGATTGTTTGGCGCCAACTTTTGAAAATGAATTCCGAAATTATGTTTCCACTTAGTATCCATCAGCAGACAACACGCTAATTTATTTAAGCAATAGCGAATTGCTTAAATATAACTCAGCTCTACTCCACTGAATGACTACAAAAATTATGCAAAAAAGAATCATAGTTTTTTTGTAATCAATTTCAGTTTCGTTTTTAGCCAAAGAAATAAGATCTTTAAAGACCACGGATAATCCCTTAACTGTTGGTCTATTTTTTGAAGGGGTACAAGAAAGAGAGTTAGGGTAAGCCCCTATTGAAACAGCACTCGATATTTATGTCACAAAAGCTTCAGCACTATGCCGAAACGGCTCTTATTTTTGTACCGCACGACACACTGCTTCAGTCTGTGTGTTCGATACTGGGCGCTTTTTATGCTTCATATTCGATGCTAAACTAAACGAGCTCTTCTGAGAGCAAAAACTATCCTTTTTCAAAACGCCCCTCCAAAGATAAGAATCAGATACTCATTCAACATTTTGATGCCGGATATTCTTACCTTCAAGCATGAATATCAAATATTCGTCGATGCTTCTACAATGATCGCCGCAACGTTCCAGCGATTTCATAATCTGGAGAATATTCAATGAACGCCCCATGATTCGAGGGTTCTCTATCACGAAAGTCAACTGCCTTCTGATCCCATCCTGGAATTCTTCGCCATAGTCCCATTTTTCGTTAAGCAATGCATAGGCGCCTTCC
>JBNLEI010000038.1:0-1779 GCA_050304855.1 Methylococcaceae bacterium | reverse complement strand
GGGATATTTTCCTCCGCCGGCTCGGGAATATCGAGGCCGCCGGCGGCAAGAACTTCTTCTATGGTGGGTATGATTTTTTTAAGAATTTTGGTCTGACGAAAAACGTCGCGGCACATCAAGCGGACTTCGCGTTCCGGGTCGCGATAGTTTTTCGCGGCAATTTTGAAGGCATGGGGAATAATGTCGTCGAACTTGAATAAGTCGGCGATATCGTAAACGAAAGAAAGCGGCTTACCGGTATGTATGAAGCCGATAGCCGGTGCGTAACCGGCGGCCAGCACGGCCGCTTCGCAAATGCCGTAGAGGCAGGCGGTGGCCGAGCTTATACAACGATTGGGCATGTCGCTGTTATCCCATTGCGTCGGATCGTAATTGCGCCCTTTCCAGGTTACGCCAGTCTGCTTGGCCAGTAATTGATAGAGCTTTCTGACGCGAGCGCCTTCGATTCCGCGCAATTGTTGAACGCTACGCTTTGCCGGCGGCTCTTCGCCAAAACGGATTTCGTACATTTTTCGAACGACTTTCAGCCGCGCATTGTCGTCCAAAGCCAGTTTGGCCTGATACAGAAGGCGATCGGAACGAGCTCCGCCCGGCTGTCCGGAGGCATACAGTCTAACGCCCGCCTCCCCGACCCAAACCAGCAACGTCCCGGCGCGCGCAGCCAATGCAGCGGCGTGGTGAGAGACCCTCGTTCCCGGTTCAAGCATGATGCAGGCGATCGAACCGACGGGGATATGGGTGCGTATGCCGGTTTCGTCGATGACGACGAAGGCGCCGTCTTTAACGTCGATCTGGCCTTTTTCGATAAAGACCATGGACACGCGCTCTTTCATTGCGATCGGTTTGAGTGGCGGAAGCATCAACTAATTTTTTGAAATTGTCTTTGTATCTATCCTTGAGTCAGTCGTTGTGTCAATAAACTTTGTATATCGCGTCGACCGTCTAAAACGGCATGCACAACCACTTTTTCAGGCAATCGTTCGTATATTATTCGGTATGGTTTGACAATCAGTTGCCGATATTGATGAATCCCTAACACCAATAATTCTTTAGGAATACTGCCTCTCTCATTCAATTCCGATAAACTGTTCACGGCCATTTCAAGCCGATCGATAATTTTCGATGCTGTCTTGTCACCAACTTCAAACAGGAAATAATCGTTAATAGCCAATAGATCGGTCACGGCCGGTTCAGTCAAAAAAACCGGATCGTTCATCCTAAACCACGACGGCGGCGAAGCCGATCGAATGCATCGCCGCTTGAAACCATTTTACCTTCGGCCAACGCCTGTTGGCTTTGAGCAAGCATCTTCAACAATGCCAAAGTTTCCTGGGTTTGTTCATAATCGGTGACCGATTGAATCACCATTGCAGCCTCGCCATTTTGGGTGATGACCATCGGCTGATGATCGGCTTTTAATTTTTCAATCACCTCTGCGACATTAGATTTTAAGTAACTAATAGGTTTTACATTTTCGGATAATTTCATTTCCTCACCCTCATAGACAAACCAAATTCGGTTCGAATGAAGTCGTGGTAATAACTACCAAACGAACTCGATGAAACGCATCATCCTTGTTTAGCAAAGCGTACCAAAAACCGGTATCAGCGATGACCCAGTTGTTCATCAATATACTTGGTTACATATTCCTTATACCTGGCTGAACCGTCGCTCGGACCATGACCTATCCCGGCCAGCTTATCGAGTAGAAAACGGTTTTTTCCTGAGCCGATAACTCCGTCTTTTCATAAAGCAAATCAAAAGCCTTTTTGATGATCT
>JBNLEI010000037.1:0-1804 GCA_050304855.1 Methylococcaceae bacterium | reverse complement strand
TAGGATGCGTTGAGCAAAGCGATGCTGTCCGTTCCCAACGCATCCTATAAGCACTGGGCCAGAGGGCGCTTTAGATCCCGTCTGCGCACAGAACTGTGGTTACGGGTTTGTCCATGGTTCCGCACGCAACACGAATCCACTTACAAAAAACAAACCAATGCGCTACTGCCGCCATTCGGCGGAACTGCGATGCCTTTCGCCCTACCCCTTCGCAGGCCGTCGTAAAAGGCATGGTGAACTGGCTACCGTAAAAGCTATCTTTTTGATATTGCTGGGTTACGCTTTGCTAACCCAGCCTACATTTTGGCTTTTACGACACTCTGCTTCGCGGGAATACGCTGACTCAGCGAAAACAAAATTGGCCGCAACCGATTCGATTTATTCCATGCTCGGCCCATAAGGATGTTGGAAAAAGAGAACGTTACAACAATAAAAAGTTTCGACGAGAAATTTGTCGATCTGGAGATATTGCTTATGAACATTAAAAAATCAGATTCCTTTCTTTACGCATTTATATTTTTAACCTTTTTCTGCACCAATGTAGGGGCGGTCGTTGTGAGTCCTGGCGATTCGGCTTTTATGCCCGGAACGACCTTAACAGCGACAACAGAATTGAACGGGACGGTTATCTATGAAGACAGTCTTACGTATAACCTGTACGACGGCCCTTTTCCCTTATTCCAGGGCCATGCTGTCAAAAACAAAGTGATTCGATCCAATCTTGCCGGCAGTTTAATTTTTGCTTTACAGCTTTTAAATTCCTCCAATACCATCGCCGGGGATGATGTACTAATCGACAGTATCAGCCTCAATGGCTATGCCGGTTGGCAAACCGACGTGCATTACCGTACCGATGCGACCGGTGACCGTGGCCCGACCTTCGTGGAACGCTCTGCGGATGGTGATGACCTACTATTGACTTTCGGCTTTCCATTATTAATAGGTGATTTGGCCCAAGATCAGCACGAAGACTCTTATCCCATTGAAATTGTCACCAACGCGGATTTTTACGACACCAGCGGCCGGGCCACCATTCGTGGTCACACTGCCGCCGGAAACGCGCCATTACAGGTATCCATAGGGGGTTTGGCCGTACCCACTGCGGTTCCGTTGCCGGCCTCGTTTTCGTTGTTCTTGGCAGGCATCGGCCTTCTGCTGGGTTCGGCTCGAAACCGTCAGAAGGCTTAACTTTTAGCGACTAGGTTACCGGTTAAAAACAGCAGGAATGAGTAACCGTCAGGCATCGTCTGCTGAGTTCAGCAGTAAGTGCAAGGCTGGATATTTAAAACAACCGATCTTTCAGCATTAACCCCGCAATCAAGAGGAAACTACTAATATGAATATCGTTTTAGCAAAGCTGCACTATGTAACGCTGCCTATCGTTTTATGCCTTTCTTCTCCAGCGGTTGTCGCCAGCAATTCGCTATTGTTGAGCCCTTCGGACCAAACGGTGGACTTTTCGGTTGGCGCGGTGGGTTTGGAGTTATGGATGGATTTCGACGAACCTACGCTAGGAGGCGGCATCGATCTAACGTTAAACGGTCCCTTGGCGTTTGCCGGTTTCACACCGTCCGTTTTTTTTCTGAATGATGCGGATGAAAGCTTTTCCGGACATTCAGGGCCGGAAGGGACCGCCGACAACGATTACGAAATTCATTTCGGTGATTTTAACGGGCTCAGCGGCTTGAATATGCTCGGTACTATCGAGGTTGCGCTCACCGGATCAGGTACCGGATTCGTGGATGTCGCCATCAATAGCACTTGGGGCGATTTTTATCACGCATCCAACTTTCAGATTCAAGAC
>JBNLEI010000036.1:0-1675 GCA_050304855.1 Methylococcaceae bacterium | reverse complement strand
AGACGATGAGATTCGATGAACAGCGGTTTTTCCTTAATTTGGTCCAACCCCCTGACGGCCGGGTTGAAGCGTTCCAGATGACCGACCTGGAGAATCAGCCCCTTGTCCTTGGCGATTGATATTAGATCCTGCGCCTCGTCGACCGTGACGGTAATCGGCTTTTCGACCAATACGTGGCAACCGGCGTTTAAAAAATCGCGCGAGACGGCATGGTGCAGACTGGTCGGCACGACAATGCTGACAGCATCGACCTCTCCCAGCAAAGGCTGGTAATCGGTCATGGCTTTGGCGCCGTGTTTCGAAGCGACGCTGTGGGCCGCCTGTTCATTGATATCGACGACCGCGACGAGTTCGCATTCATCCAGGGACGCGTATTTTTCCGCGTGAAATTTCCCCAGATAACCGGAACCGATTACGGCACATTTAAGTTTACTCATAGACTACTCAGTTGTGATGAATACCTTCCCGAGAAAGCGTATGTCGGGTAAAAACGGTGGCTATTGTAACATTAGAATTCATACGCGATCAGGAAATAGTGTTTTATCGAAACAATGGAAAGTCGCATGGGATGGCAATGATATCAATGGGATTCAGCTATGGTTCTGCAAGCGGCCCTTCAGGTTTGTTAACGACTGAAACGTTGTAATAAAGGCAGGAATCGGATTGTTGTTTCGGACATATCAATAAATATTTTGAATTACATACAGTCTGCATATATTCGGCGTTGCTTGATATTGATAATCGCACGACTAATTTTTGAATGGCTATTTTCCCTTTCTCAGGATGAAGGGCTCATCGTTCTGAATGGACTGAACGAACCAAACACTCGGTATGTCACAAAGGAAAAAGCTTTGCAATTAGCCATTCTCAATAGAGGGTTTGGTGGGGAAAGAACCCTAATTTCTTACGTTTTCATCCGAATTGTTACAGGGATATTTCTATCAAAAAAAAACGATATGTCAGATAATATCCAAAAAGTGAAGCACGGGGGGCTTATGAAATCCTTGGTTACAGGCGGAAATGGTTTTATCGGATCAGCGGTCGTTCGCGCCTTGCTCGCCAGGGGAGACCGCGTAAGAGTCTTGATTAGACCGGGAAGCGATTGTCAAAATCTCAAACACCTGCCCGTTGAATTCGCGACCGGGGATTTAACGAATCAAACTTCGTTGGACGAGGCCGTCAAAGGTTGCCAAGGTCTGTTTCATGTTGGCGCCTTTTACCGTTTGTGGCACCCCACTCCTGCGGTTTTTTATCAGATAAATGTGGAAGGGACGCTCAATATCATGCGCTCGGCTCTGGCAGCCGGTGTCGAACGAATCGTTTATACCAGCAGTATTGCAGCCTTAGGGCTGGCTGCCGGAGAAAAGGTTGCCGACGAGCAAACACCGATCGATCCCGCCGTCAAAAAAGGCCACTACAAATTATCCAAATACCAGGCCGAGCTTGAAGTGGCCAAACTTGTTAAAGAACAGGGATTACCCGCTGTTATCGTCAATCCGACTGCGCCAATCGGCCCCGGCGACATCAAGCCGACGCCTACGGGTAGAGTGATAAGGGAGGCGGCGCTGGGTCATATCCCGGCATATGTCAATACGGGTATGAATATCGTTCATGTCGACGATGTCGCGCAAGGCCATTTGCTCGCATTCGACCGGGGTCGAATCGGAGAACGCTA
>JBNLEI010000035.1:0-1899 GCA_050304855.1 Methylococcaceae bacterium | reverse complement strand
GTTTTTCCTTCCGGCAAAGGTTTACCGAAAGGTTTCGGAAACGCCCGCAAAGGAAAAAAAGTTTATGAAGCCTATTGTCAATCCTGTCATGGATTTGAGGGAACGGGAAATAGCGCCGATGAACTTGCCGGCGCCATGCATGGATTAACCGATAATCCACCGGATAAAACCATCGGCACCTACTGGCCGTATGCGACGACAATTTTCGATTTCACTCGCCGCTCGATGCCCCTTAATGCGCCCGGCTCATTGACCAACGGTGAACTTTATTCGGTCACTGCTTATTTGTTGTTTCTCAATGGAATCATCGAAGAAGACCGGATTATCGACGCCAAAACCCTGCCAAACATTAAAATGCCCAACCGTAACGGATTTATTGATTTTTCCAATCGATAATCTCTCTGGAGCCGGTTCATTAATTAAGTTTTTCGTATTGATTCAAGACAAATCGGTTATTTTTGCAGTAAAATAATTTTATATCGTATATCACTGCTGTCCCGTTAACTTTCACCATAACGCCATCTGTATGGGGCTGTTCTGAGGCGGTTGAGGAGGGCTGTCACGTAGCAAGGCCATGAGTTCCCGCTTGTCAAACAGATTAAGCTGCAATAAGCGAAGAATTTGTTGCATTGTTTTGTTCAGTCCGGATTGAAACTTGATAAAAGCTAACAGCAGATAGACGCATAAAGCAATCCAAATTTGGGTCATCACCGCATTTTTGCGGGTTCCGATAAAGGATTTGATTTTCAGGTTTTGCTTGATCCATTTAAAGAACAATTCGACTTGCCAACGGGCCTGGTAGATATCGGCGATGGTTTTGGCGTCCAAGTCGAAATGGTTGGTGAGAAACACGTAGTGTTTGCCGGTTTTGGGGTCGCGGTAACCGATGCGGCGTAGTGGAATAGGGCAACGCTTAGCCGTCTGTACACCGGCCAAGCGGAGCGTTTGATCGAAAGTGATTCCCGCATCAGCCGCCCTCTGCTGGTCTTCGATGATGTCGATTTTGGCGTTGGCCTTAAGACGGGTGACAAAGAAAATACCTTTTTCGGTTAATTGGCGATACCAGCGATAATCGTTATAACCGCGATCAATGGCAATGATGCTGCCTTTAGGGAATTCCAGCGCCCGTCCCACCGTCATGTCGCCGACTTTGCCGTCGGTCACGGTGACAAATTCCGGCAGATAACCGGCATGGTTCAAGCCAACATGTAATTTAATCGCGCCCTTCGTCGCTCTAAAGCTTGCCCAGGGGAAAACCGATAAACACAGATCAAGGGTCGAAGCATCTAATGAGTAGAGCGGATTCTTAAACCGAAACGGATGGGCGGGCGCCAGACCCCGGCAGCGGTTCAGCAGCTTGCCGAAAAGCGCCTCGTAAAGCGTATAGGGTTTATTTTCATTGATGCGGGCCAGATTAGAACGGGACAGTTTAGCGCTCCCCAAGTGATAAAGACGATGTTCTTGCGCCGAGAGATTTTCAACCACATCGCGTAAACTGTTCCGTCCGGAAAGTTGCGCCATGGCCAGGGTCACAAATTGCGACCAGCGGGAAGCGGTGCGGAAGGAACGGCCTGAGTGATGCTGGTTCGCCAAATGCTCGAATTCATGTCTCGGTACAAGTTTTAATATTTGGGAAAAGATTGTATTACAATGAGCCATGGCCTGATTCTCCATATTGTTTCAACAAGTTATGTTAAACCTATTGTAACAAGCATGGCTGAATCAGGCCTCCTTTAATTCCCGTTAACGGGACAGCAGTGATAAATTATATAAATAAACTAAATATCTTTGTTTGCCATACAGAATTAAGCGCTGCACTAAGAAGTGGACCCCAATGATTGGACAGCAAGTTTATCTTTTTAAGTGATAACTCTGCCATGGTTATGCAGCCAGTTGTAG
>JBNLEI010000034.1:0-3276 GCA_050304855.1 Methylococcaceae bacterium | reverse complement strand
TCATTAAACGGTCCGTAGTTTTTAACCGGTGGTTGTTTTGTGGGGCGATAAAAAACGACTATTTTTACCAACTCTGACAATCCGTGATCGATAGATTCGGTGTTTTCTCTGATGAGACGTTAATGCAACCAATTTCAGCTCGTTTGCTTCCTAGACCCGCGTTCCTGCAACAACTCGATGAAATTTAGATTGGACAGAGGCCGGCCGAAATAAAATCCTTGATAAAGATCGCATCCCTTACTCTTGAGAACTTCCAATTGCTGCTCCGTTTCGACACCTTCGGCAATCACCTGTAAATTCAGTTTGTTGGCCATTGCAATAATTGTCTCTACGATGGCATCGTCGTTTTGGTCGGTCAAAATATCCCTGACGAATGTGCGATCGATTTTCAATTGCTGAAAAGGTATGGTTTTAAGATAGGACAAAGACGAATATCCCGTACCGAAATCATCGACGGAAAAACTTATGCCGATTTCGTTCAGCCGCCCAATGACTTTGGCGACTTTCTCCATCTTGTCAATAAAGATGCGTTCGGTTACTTCGAACATGAGAAGTGCCGGGTCGGCGCCGGTTTTCCGCAGAATTTTCTCAACCTTTTCCACGAAGCCCGATTGTAGTAAGAGTCTTGAACTGATGTTGACAGAAAGTTGCAATAACTCGATGTTCTGCCGTTTCCATTCGGCCAGTTGATCACAGGCGGTACTTATCACCCATAAATCGAGTACTGAAATCAAATCGCTTTGTTCCGCGATATGGATAAATTCGGCAGGTAATAGCAGTCCCCGTTGCGGGTGATGCCAGCGCAGCAACGCTTCGGCACTCAAGCAACGCCCGTCCCGATATATTTGCGGTTGAAAAAACAGTTCCAGTTGCTGTTCCAGTAAAGCGGTGCGCAATTGGCTTTCAATCTTGATACGGTTATCCGCAACGCGTTGCATTTCCCGGCTAAAATAGCTGATCTGGTTTTTGCCTCTGCTTTTTGAGCGGTACATCGCGGTGTCGGCCTGTTGTATCAGTTCGTTGGCGCTCAGTTCTCCGTCCGGATATACGCTGATGCCGATGCTGGGGGTAAAATGCATCGGGGTATTATTCAGCATATAGGCCTTGTTCAGTTCATGCTGAATTTTCTTGGCGACTGTCATGGCGTGATCGGAGGCATTGACCGCGTCGTGGTCGTTGGCCTGAAGAAGAATGACAAATTCGTCGCCGCCAAGTCTAGCCGGCGTATCCTCGGTGCGCAGGTGCTGAGTGATGCGATTGGCCACCATAATCAGGAGTTGATCGCCGACCGAGTGTCCGGCCGAATCATTGAGTAGCTTAAAATCGTCCAAATCCAAAAAAATGATCGCACCATACAGTCTGTGCCTAACGGCAGCACTCAGTTCGTGTTCGATGCGATCGATCAACAACCGCCGGTTTGGCAGCTTGGTCAGCGCATCGTAATAGGCCAGCGTCCTGATTTCGAGCTCTTTTTCCTTTTTTTCGCTGATGTTGTTAAAAATCGAGACGAAATGCGTGATAACGCCGTTTCCGTCTTTGACTGCGGTAATACTTTCCCAAACCGGATACACTTCGCCGTTTTTTTTGCGGTTCCATAATTCGCCTTCGTAATGTCCTCCCTCCAGTAACTGCTTCCAAAATTGCCGGTAAAACTCCTTGTCTTGATATCCGGAATTGAACATACTTGGCTTGCATCCGATGACTTCTTCCGCAGCGTAACCGGTAATTTCGGTAAATGCCTTATTTACACGCATGATCTGAGCGTCCGAGTCGGTAATCATGACCGCCTGCATGCTTTCGAATGTCGTTGCCGCCAGCAGGAGCTCCACCTCCGTTTTCTTATAGCCGCTGATATCGTCCCAGGACCCGTACACTTGAAGTACCGAACCGTCGCTATCGTAGTCGACTATCAATTCGTCCCTGACCCAGCGGTACTCGCCTTGTTTAGTACGAAAACGGTATTCGTGTCTCACGCTGCCATCTTTGATCAGCTCCTGCATATCGTTTAATGCACGCTCCTTGTCTTCGGGATGAAGATGGTCCACCCATAAGGAGGTGTTTTCATACCATTCTTCCGGAGCGAATCCGGCTATTTCGACGATTTTTTCCGAAATAAAATCAACTTTAAACGGCATATGGGGAACACCGGTCGGTTTTAGGATATAGACGACCGTCGGACTCAGATTGATGATATTTTGCAGGTGCTTCTGGCTGTCCAGCAAGTCACGGGTGCGTTCGTATACTTGATGATCGAGAGAGTCGTTGAGTTTCTTCAGTTCCTGGTTAACATGCTGCAATTGATTTGGACTTGGTATTTTTAGCGCAAACGGGATAAATGGCCAAAGCAGAATGGCCGTGACGACGGACACTACGGCCGTAATCAGTTTAACGAACGCGGTAAAACCGTAAATAGGATACCAAACATTGACGGCCGCCAAGAGATGCGTTGCGCCGCAGGCAAAGATGAAAGCGGAAAACAACAGAGTTAACCATCTGTTTTGCAGATCCTTGCGTTTGTAGACGAAATACCCTAAAGCCGCCGGAATGGACATATACGCGGCAACAATTAACAAATCGGAGGCAACGGTGATCCATAGAATCAAGGGATCCCAACGAAAGCAGAAACCATGCGGCATGAACCCTTGCGGGTCGAAAAAGAATGAGAATAAGTCCTGGAGCATGCTGGGAGGCACCGAAATGACGCTATACGTGTAAATCTAGCAACGATACTCAGGTTTGTACATCATACCGTGAAGAATACAAGCGTATTAAGGCGGTAACGACAAGCATTTAACAGATTTGCCCATTCGCCCGAACCAACGAAAAATTTACCACTATGCAAACATCGAGAACATAGTAGCTGCTCCGGAATAATGGAAAAGCCGATCGAACCTGCTTTCCCTAAGTTCATGGATACCACAACAAAAATCGACCGCGCCGAAAATTTCGGAAAGAATTTTTCGGCGCTTAAGCAGGAGTAGAAAATGCCAATCAGTCTATAGTATCGACCCAGTGGCAACGCTTACGAACAAGATCCGCAGTGTTTGTGTTGCCGATCCCCTTGGCGATCAAGGCGACGACCCGATCATCGGTATCGTAGCCGATGTGAGCTTCCATCGGATTCGCCATTCTGCCTAACCCGAAGACGTCGAATACGGTAGCGACGTTAATATTGATATTCGTTACCTCGATACACAATCTGGAATCCAAATAGGTACTGACGAAATTTGGCGGTATCGCATAACTGAGCAGGTCGTTCGGGTCGCTGAATGCGAT
>JBNLEI010000033.1:0-10630 GCA_050304855.1 Methylococcaceae bacterium | reverse complement strand
TAGATCCAAGAGTAACATAAGGCGGATAGAACTCTGTCGACACTACCTCGAGTTTTACCTGCTCTATTTTCCTGCTATAAAAATATAGAAAGACGATCAGCGCCAGCAGAACAATAACCAGTAAGACAACAATTTTTTTATCTTTTATCATCGTATTGTCTCCAACCAGAATTAAGTAGCGTAAGTAATTGATGAATCTATTTATCGATCCATACGATTCTTCTCCAATACATTTCGCGATTATTCCGTTGTTATTAAATCAATCACTCTCGAAATGCCAGAGCCCCGCGATCCGGTAGCCGATTAAAACATGGAAATGTAACTTGATAGACAAAGTCAGGTTTTGCTAAATTCGTTATAAAACACGAACAAAATTGTACGCACTTGTCTACAATCTGGGCTTCGGTAAAAAGCCTATACGCATTAAGACAACAGGTTGAAAGTCGTAATCGCGTTTCGCTTACTCCGCCTGACTTGACGCCGTTGAATTACCAAAACCCTAAATCACCTGCATGGAATCGAAAAGATTACATATTTTGTGAAGTAATTCATGTTTTTAATAAGAGGTATAGCACAATCCGGAAAATCTGTGACTTTTTTTATGAAACACAAAGAACCGAGATTCGAATAATGCCGATTCTCCAGCTAATCTCTGTAATATTGCGAGATAGACTTGAAGTACACTGGCGTACCATCAATGTATTGGATGCGAAGATTAACGAAATTTAACGTCGATTCGAGTTGGAGAACATAATGATACTTTATAAATCACACATAAGATTCCAACACCGCCCACGCCATACAGATTTCGTTCCAAAGATACAAACAACAATTTCCACGAACTGATAGACACTCAAGTAAGTTCGAGCTCGTCGCCGACGGCATTTTTCCTAAAGTCATCCGCATGAAACAACGTCATTCTTCCGCTTCCTTTTCCTCTGCCAGGCAGTTTGGCCAGTCATTCTCATGGAGCCTCGGGTTTACGATTTTGTTTTGGAAATCCTGCCAGACACGTTCGTCTTTTCTGCAATCGTATCGACGACAGGGAATGGGCCTGTATTGGTAAACGTTGCATGTGTACGCTTCGGGAACGAGGTGTGCACAATTTCCACGGTCCCGTCGGGCGATGAAATACGGATGACTCAAGTCCCAACGCACTATCCCCTCTTCGACGTCTTCTTTCGAAAGAGCGAATTGGAGTCGGCAACAGGCGGCCCGACACAAGTGAATTCGATTTTCGCAGTCTACTTTCGATGATGTGGACAATTTGTATTTGCTCGATTCGTGTTCCTGCAACGCCACTGCCATTCCCTTTTCGACAAAGAGACTCCGCAACCTTTCGTCGACTTGCATTCGCTTTTTCTCAAAATCCTCCTCTGACAGGATACCCTTTTCCAACAGTAATTCGAGCAAGGCCTCGACATTGGCCAATGCATTATGGACTTCGACAGTATTTAAGTTGATCCGCGAGTGATCGTAGAGGAAGCCCTGTGCTATTTCGTGGCGCGATATCTTGTCTTCGTCATGCATCTTATTTAGTTCTTCTTGTAGATAAAACCGAATAACCATCCTAGTCTGTAAAAGACTTCAAAGGGCTGGGGCAATCGTTTTTGAGCGGAAAAGAGCCCGGCTACCGATTCCACACAAAACCCGACGGTTAAAACAACAAACCGACCAGCAAGAATACGATGACAATCCATAACCAACTTTTTGCTTGTAGAGACAGATGTAGACCCTGTTTAAATAATCACGAATAAACAAGAAAAAGAAGATGAAGCGACGACTATCAGTATTTCACTGGCCGAAAGCATATTCCAACTGGCTCAGGCCATCGGTTTCCCGGCAAAATAGTATTTGCCTGCCTGAAATTCATGCTCGTGTTCAGCCACCCATTCGGCGATTTTCCTTATAACAGCCAATTGTTTCCTAACGGGAAGATCGGCCTCGAAAGGAAGATCCATGCCATATCGGATAACCAACTCTTCGTAAGCCAGTTGCCTAACTTGATAAACAAAGCGGTCTGCCTGCAGATTATCAATTAAACAGCGAGGATGGAACGGTTTACCGTTGCGGTATCGGACTTCCCGTTTAAAATCCCCGACATGCTCGGTTAACCATTGTTTCCAAACGACTGGGTCCTGAGACATCCGGTTTGCCGTCGTTCCGAAAGGCTCGCCTTCTGGACGCAGCGGTACTTTTCCCTCTTCCTTGTACGCTTTCAACTCATCTTCGAACAGTTCGCTTTCATCGATCTGTTCGGCGATGAAAACCTCTTCGGTTAACTCCGCCCCTGTGATCAATTGCAATGAAATAGCCGCGGAGCCAGCCAACTCTTTGTTCTCCATTAAAGTAACGAGAGGGTATACTGCCGATAAATGACCTAACAACCCAAGCGCGAGCACGCAATCACTGCTTGCCCGATTGTGCCTGACGACATCCAGCAAAACGTTAACCGCAGATTGATTACCGCCCAATCCTATGCCTAGGTACGGCCATTGCTTTGATTGGGCGATCAGCAGGGACTGATTCATAGCCTGCTGATTACCGACGCGCAGCAGCGCCAACAAAGCCTCGGCACACACGTCTTCGTCTTCATGCCGTAGATAAGGAATCAAGTACTCGGCGCAGTTACCAGTTCTAAGGCGCCCGAGCGATCGAATGAGCTTAGATAAATTCGCCTCGGGAGCAATTCTCAGCATTGCGAGCAACGAATCGCTTGCCGGCAGTCTGCAATAACCAAACATCTCGGCAAGCACCGGTAGACTGTTCTCATGCCGGCGTAGAAGTAGTTTATTAAGACTTTCCTGCCAATCTTTGGGACATTCGAATTTCAGTGCATCGGACACCGCTTTGACGCGTTCCTGATCGTCGGTATCCAGATTGTCGAAAATCTCGGCAACCAGTCTTCCCTGTTTTTGTCGGCAAAACACACAAACGGCAGCGAATAGTTCACCGAAGTCCCCCTCTTCCGCCTGTGTTTTACAGACTTCCAAGGCCAATTCTTCGCCGATTACCAGGGCATCGATATGCGCTTCCAGTCGTTGTTCGAATTCGTCCAAATCCATCCAGGACAGTTCCGGATCATTCAGCAACCCGAGCCGCTGTTCGTATAAAAAAGATGCCTCCTCAAGATGTTCCTGATAGAGTTCGATATAAAATTCGCGAATCGAGGTTGCCATGAGAATTTCTACGCCGTGTCAGCCAACGCAAAATCGGCTTCATTGCCAACCTTAATCGCTAATACGTCACGAGGGCCGTTCCTGACGATCATATGCGCCCGCCATAATAAAATTACCAGCCGCTCGTCCATGCTGATGATCACGGTATCCAATCGGGTTTGTAACACTTCGGATTGTCCACCGCGTAGATCGACTTTGCATTGCGGCGCCGGCACGCCCGGCAGATTGAAAGCCACTCTGCCTTCCGGGGAAGCATTTACGATTACAACGGCTTCATCGCCATTTAGATAACCCGGCGCAACCAACCCCGGCGATGCGGCGTTAAAAAAGCGGCGGTCGAAATCGGTCGGCAACATAGGCTTCTGCTGCTCGTTCCAAACTTTGTCATAGGTACCGGCAAGACAAGCGCGGGGCTGCCAGTGCGGAGATATAAAACCGAAACCGGCAGGCGGTGGCGTATCGCCGTAACCTTTATAGGGAGCTTGGGGGTCTTCGATGTTCGGTAATTTGAGCTCATCGTCGGTATCCAAGGACGCATCCCTATACCCAGTGCCGACCGGGTTTCTTGGCTCGAAGCGGAATTTATTCGGGTCCGGATCGCGGCGGTCCCATCCGCCGAAGGCCCGCTCATAGACCAAGGGAATCTTGTCGAAAGGTTGTGGTTCGCTGACCGATATCACGCCGGATCGTTTTACCAAATAGCGATCTCCAACCACTCGCACGATTTTTCTTACTGGGCCAACGCTAATGCCGACTTGTAGCTCGGTCGTACCCGGTTTCGGCGCATGGGCGTGCCCTAAGAGAACAATGTCGGTGGCAGGTTTCACGAACGCAATCTCAGGTTCGTATTTGTAACTCGAAGTTTCCGGATTTCCCCAATATTCTCCGCTTAGATTGACCGCAGCTTGATCTCTGGCCGGCTCTAAACGCACCGTCTCCGATAGATGGAAGCTACCTTTTACCAACGGCACGAATACCATGCGCCCTTCTTCATCCATGACAAATAAAGGGTCAAAAGCAAAAAGAGTACGGTTGTAAATTTTCGGATGAGCCATTACAAACCTTCAATACCGACGAAATGCATCATTGCTAAAATCGCTTCGTATCACTTTAGAGCGTTACCAGTTTCCTGAAAAAATTCGACAGATACGGAGCAAGATGACGCACGATTATAATCCGATTACCCGAAAACAAAGTCTCGTCTTTTACTCTTAGCAAAAACCCTAAGCGAAAAGCGATCACGCTATTTGGGGGCAATATTTAAAAACGGTCCCAATTGAAAACCCTTTCTGCTTACCCAAATTTAGTAAGCAAATCCCTTCTTCGCTAACTCGTTGCAAGGCAATCTCGACCGCGTCTAGCAAAACGCCCTTTTTCTTGGCCGCCTCGATATTCGATTCGTGGGTTTCAATCAGACCGTTCATTCCTTTTTCAAATTCTCTGTTATCTTTCGAACGAAAAGAACGCATCAAGAGAAACCTAGGATCTCCATCGCCGTCGAGGAACTGTTCGAAATCAAGAAGCAAAGAGTCAATTCTCGAAATATCCGGAGAAGATTGACACCATTCACCAAGCAACGCTCCAAAGCAATAATCATCGACGTATTCGCGCCCCTTATGGTACTGCTTCGGAGACTGGCGATGGATCTCGCGCGCGATATCGAAATGTTCCCCAGCGATCGCGTCGACAATATGTGCGTACCGCCCGGTTGCATAATGATGGTCGTCAGTTCGGTCTGCACTACGAATACGGTTCAGATAGCGCAATCGTATCTCCGCCGCTCGCCTTAGATTGTCTTTGAACAAAGCGACGTCGTATTCGACCAAAAGAGCCATGTTTGCCAACGCCCTAAGCGCTCGTTCCAACTGCAATGTAACCTTGCCGAGTTGGTCTATAGGATAGGTAACATCGTCAACCGCCTGGTACCAGAAGGCGGTTTCCATTGCAACGGAACTTCCGTAGTCGGATAAAGTAAACATTAATCAATCACTCAGCGATAACAACTGCAAGTCCAGCGGGCAATAATCGTAATCCACAAGCTCGATCGGCACACCATGGCGACGACTCAACGCCGCCAGTGCTAGCAGCTCGATATCGATCGCGGACTCGGCCTCTTCAAGGCTGTAAATTGCCTCTTCTTCCGCATCGGGATTCCCATTAGCTTGTTCAAAAAATTGCCGAAAATAACTTAATTTGCTGTTGCCGTTTCTTCCGACCTTTTCCGCTACCAACGCCAAGAACAGTGCATTCGCCGCCTCGTATCTTTGCTCCAGAACCGATTGAATTAGAAGGCTTTGCCGCTTAAAGATACTGTCGTCGCTACTGAGCGAATTTTCGATAATTTCGCCGATATCATTCACGATGTTAAAACTAGGCGCGCAAGAATGTCCGAGCAATCGCCCGTATTGGTAATCGGTAATATGTTCCACCGACTGGACATGGTAGGGATTGCTGGATAAACAGATCGCCGCGCCTTGCTCCCATAAACCAATGGCCATTGCTTCCAACGTGGTATCGTATAACCCGGAACAACGAAAACGATCATCTTCATTATTCGCCAACTTTTCCAATAGTCGAATCTTGCATTGTACATTCAGCCCCAGCAACCGCTTGAACGCATTACAATCACCGTCAATCAAGTAAAAGTGCTTGGCCAGACTGGTAATTTTTCTAGAAGCTTCCGCCCAATATCTTCCGCACTCGCTGGCAGTTAAGCGACTTATCGAAGCTAAGACTTCTGAACTCTCCCCATCTGCTAGCGACAAGTGATCTTCAAAGCTCATTGCTGTCTTTGTCGGGCTGCCAATTTAAGCCTTGAGGTTAAGGTTTAAAGCCCGTTTGGTGTTGTTTGTGAACATAACAAATATCCATTATTCAATTCGCCCGGTAATGCTACTTGCCGGTAAAAACTGTACCCCGGAAAAACCCGCTTGTATAACCGACTCGGCAAGCTCTCTGGTTACGACCGGGCGTCCGGGGTAATGTAGCGGACGAAAATAAGCCTTACCCTCCGGCACTTTGTTTTTGTCGATAACGAGTTTCTTGACCTTGGTAAACAACGTTTCGTCGATTGCGCTCCATCTCGGTTGACACTGCTCCAAAGCCAAGCACTCTACGTTATTGATTGGATGGAAAATAAAATAGGGTTCGTCGACCACCCGATCCTTGTGGTCAAGAATGCGTACGGCCAAAAACTCGACATCCTTGAGCTTTGCGCTTTGCAAAAATTCCTTGAGTTTAGCGGAAACGATAACGACGTTCTGCGTATTGTTTACATTATCCGGAAGCAGGGTATCGGTGGGCTTTCTACTGTCCATTCTCAATGTAACGACATCGGGAAAGTCGGCGGCATGAGAAATTCCCTTCATCAGTTCGTAGGACTTTTCAAATCCTTCCAGATCGACCAAGGTGGCGGCGTTAGGAATCAACTTTACAGCCCAGATAAAAAAGTCATCGTTCATCGCTATTTCCCGTTATACTAATTATCGGTTAACTATACTCTGATATGATTGGCTTCTCGCCAAAACGACATCGCCACTTCCATAATCTTGTTCGCCAAAGTACCGCCGTCGGACATATTCCGTAACGGAAAGTCGCGCTTTTCCGCTTCAGCGTCGTTGGCCATCGAAAAAGGCAAGTACCACTCGGAATCGCGGAAATTCATCCCCAAATTCCAAGCGGCGTGCGTACCGTTTACTCTTTTACCCCTTTCCTGCAGCGCCTCTTTGAAATCGTCGACCAAATTATTGAGCTCCGTTTCCAAGGTTTCGGCCTGCTTTTTGTGCCCTTGAACGCCTTTGACTTGGCTGACGAGATTCTCTAGTGCCCTGTCGACTTCATCGATATATGCGGCGTGGTCGTAGTCATGCTGAGGCAGGTCAGCAAACGGCGGTTCGGCAGCCGTCGAGAAGGAGTATCGTCCCTCCGTTTGCTCCAAAATCTCCGGGTGCAGCGGAGTGATTGTAGACAAACTGCAGTACCACTCGATGGTATGAGCCCACATCGGCAAGGCAATAACATTTGCGGCTTTGTTTACGCACCAGGGGGTATTATGAACGACATTCTGGATATCTTCGTTCTTGGTTATTATTTTCGTCACCGAAGCCACACAGGCAATGTGGTGGGCTTCATGGGCCCGCCTGACTGCCTTATAAATCTTGGCGACGATTTTACCGCCTTCTTTGATGCTCTGCGTATAATTGGAGGGGTATTTTCCCCAATCCGTAGATGGCTGACACAGGTCTTTATATTTATTGCCACTACCCGTCGGGCAGTCGCACGTGTCTTTCCTCTGGGAGCAAAATTTTCCCTCTATCCAGCCTTTGGTATGCGACTCTTCAGCCATGGTGACTACCTCTCCGCAGCGGCATTGCCGACACACAACACCGTCCGCAATCCATCATCGGACGATGCGCATATAATTGCGTTGTCCCCGCCCCCGTATCCATTTTGCAAAGCTGTAAAAACCTGGGCGATGGCCAGAGGTACGAACGCCGCCCCGGTATCGCCGAATGATATGGCCGGAAACCAGGTCTCGAAAGCGAACCATTGCGGATGATTTGCCTTAATGTGGGTGACGGTATTGCCCCACTCTCGCGCCCTGTAGGATTCGCCGTTATGGTCGATCACAAACCATGGAATTTGCATGTTCGGCTGCGGCTGCAACTGCGTATAAGCCAGCTGGAAGACCTCATTTAATACCTTTCCATCGCTGCTACGTCCACTCAGCAAGGAGTTCTGCTCGTTTCCCGTAGCGCAAGCCTTTATATTGATTCCATCCCCCGAATTAGCTGCGGTTAATGCTAAAAAGGCAGCACCTTCCGCAGGCTGCATGGCTTCCGCCTGATCTTCTGTCTTCAGTCTGCCGGTATAATCCAGCCAGTTAATCGTATGGAACCCGATATACGAATCAACACCACCCAGTATTGCCTTACTAGTTTCGCCTTTTTGTAGATCGCGCCTTATCTTTTCCAATAACGTTCCCCCTGCCGCTTGGCCCGACAAACAGAAGCCGGCCAATTTGAATCGGCCGCTGACGTTGGCCGCTTTCAAGGCGGTGGTAAGCAAAGCAACGATCATTTCTTCGTTGAACTCCGGTAATTCGCTTTGTTGGCTTTGCCACTCCCGGGACATTTCTTCGTCGGCAAGTAACGCTCCTCCGCTTACAGCTCTTTTCAACGAGGGAAGAGCAATGTAGCAATAAATTGGTTCATCGAGGAAAAATGACGGTTCGATGCGTCGCGCAAGGTCGGTCAAACCAGCTATCATTAATTGCTGAAAACGTCCTAGTCCTTCAAAACCATGGGTGAGGACAGGCACTTCATGAGTTATAACCCCCTGACCTTCACCGCTGTCCGGGTCGCGAACGGTAAACATATCATTGGGCGCCGATTTAGTGATTCCGGCTCTTGCCGCAGCGAACAGATTACTGGCATCGACACCTAAAGAAGTCACTGCGCCTATTTCCTGAATCCGCATTTCGAATGTCGGCATCGTTTCCATCCGTCTAATTTAAAGGGGACACAATAAGGAAATTACATCGGCTTGCCGCAAATATAACATTCATCCTTATCGTCACCTATACCGATGACCGGCCCCTGCAGTACCGGGAAGGGAGGCGTATTCTTATCATTGTGTAGCATCAGATCGAAAGCCCTGGCGACGTTCTTGCCTTCGAATTTGACATCGAAAGAAAAATTAACGAACTCGGCCTTTCCCTTAACTTTGTTAGATATCACTCCGCCACCGGCATTGCCGGGTTCGTCTCCGGTACTTGTTTTAAAATTGGAATCTTTAACGCACGTAGGGTTACCGTCACATTTGACTTTCTTAGTACCTTTATCCGTATCGGACGATTTAGCGATATTTGGGTACGGTATCGGAACCGGGCCTCCTGGTGTGGGTGTCTTGCAAACATCGGGAAAAGCGATAGTCACGCCATTACTCGACTTATGTACCACCGAAAGCTTGTTCACGCCGACTGTTACAGTCATCTTTAAATCCCTAAGTACCCATTTATAATGCGTTTGTCGCGTTTTTTGCTCGTACCTAATTGATGCTTACGTTAGCGCCCTTAAGCTTATTGCGTCCGGACGATCTACTGATGATCTCGGTTCCCTTTACTATCACTTTGCCGTTTTTCTTCAGGGTGACCGAACTTTTCCCACACTTCAACAAAATCTCTTTTTCCGCTTCAAATACAACAGTTTCACCATCGGCAAAAATTGAGTGTGTTTTTTGTCTTGTATTTAATTCGCCAACGACGCTTTCAGCGGAACTCAGTTTGTCGGCAATTTTGCCGACAATTATCGGGGAATAAGGATCGTTATCGGAAAAAACCAGTAAAACGGACATCGGTAAATTGTCTATACACTCGTCGTACTTCAATAAACCTTCGATACACGTTGCTAACAAAAGACCGTGCGGATTTCCCTTGTATGTCACGTATAACCTTCCATCTTGGGAGACTTCCAATATTTGTCCCAATCGCGGACTGCTAAAAAAGTTAGGAGCAGATGGTGTTTTTACGCTGAAATTTGCAATCTTGTCCATATTAATTCTCTAAGATTTTGCTTCCCTTTATAATGACATCCCCACTTCCTTTAACATTTATTTTCTTACCTTTGATGGTGATATCCCCGTTCTTTTTCATAATAATTTCCGCGGAGCCGGTTTTTAAGTGTATTTCGTCATCCGCGGTCAATTGGATTTTCTTGGCCTGAACCATAAATTCCTTTTTAACTTCTTCTCGATGCTTTCCGGCGATATTTTCCGTTAAATCTTTACTGACTTTTAGCGTCTTATTTTCGTCGATTGTTTCGAAATAACTTTTGCTGACCGTCAGCGTCTTGTTCGAACCAATCGTTTCCGTTTTCGAATTTCCAATCGCTTCGGTTTTTACGCCACCTACGGTCTCGGTCATAGCAGCACCCACGGTGATGGCCAGTGCCGCGCCGACGGTCAATTCCATCGCTGCACCAACCGTTTCGGCATAATTCAGCGCCACCGATTCGGTCAACGTCGAACCTACGGAAATACTCATACTACTTCCAACTATTTCGGTATGACTGTTCCCTACCTGAATGGATTTGTTATTAATTACCTGCTCGGATTTATCCCGTTCGACCAGCAAACTCCTATCCCGACCGATAGACTCGGCCCTATCGTTGTCCACTCTGATCGTCTGGTCATGCTGAACAAGAGTCCCTTGGTCATTTTCAACGACTGTGTTTTGATCCTTCTCGGCATGGATGTACATCTCCTCCTCGCCCTTCTTGTCCTCGAAACGAATCTCGTTGAAATTGGCCGCAGCTCCGCCTTTGGAACTGCGGCTCTTGATGCCGCTTTGGGTTTTGTTGGCCGGCAATTCGTAGGGCGGCGTTTGGTCGCCGTTATAGACCCGCCCGGTGACGATGGGCCGGTCCGGATCGCCTTCCAGAAATTCGACGATC
>JBNLEI010000032.1:0-13462 GCA_050304855.1 Methylococcaceae bacterium | reverse complement strand
GATATAAGATGAATCAAGATATTGGTCACATGAATTCTGACGTTGATATGAAAAACGGTATTCCCATGACAATTCCGCATTTTTCAAACATTAATGTGCCGACAGGCTACAAACGAGCTAAACCAGCGATGCTTCTGATTTTCGTTGTGTTCAATGTCTTGTTCCCTAATTCTACTTCTAGCGCTGAGACGAAAACGACTAGCTGCGGCGTATTAAGATTGCTAGACCATTCTTCAGCAAACGTCCAAATCAGCGAAAACATTTGCCAGAATGAATACAATTTGGCAATGGGCACAAAGATTAAAATTGCTGCCCACGCTACACTTTTGCTTGAATCGGTAAAAAACCCTAATTTCGAATTACATTGCATCAATCACGGTGAAAATGAAATCGGTCTCTCTGTAAAATCTCAGTTTCCACCCTGGATCGAAACCGACGAACCGATCAAGTGCCTGAAAATAACGGTGGACCGACTTATTTGCGGGAAATCGGCCGAAGAGCGCAGTTTTTTCTGTTTGGTGATCAACCATAGCTCCGATCAAATACCGTTTGATCCAGTAGGAGGGCCCACTGCGGAAGAAATAGCGGAAATTTTATTTTCCAAAAGTGATCCCGATCATAGAACCACAAGTGTCCGGCTAAGGTCGATCGGTTTTACTATATCTCCCAGTTTTCCATGGCCTCCTCCTCGCTCATCGGCCGTTTTGGTTGTTCCCAGGGATTTATTAATCAACGCTGATACTGCACCGACTCTCAGCCAAGTCGACAACACATTGAGCGCAGCTTTGGGATCAAACGGTTACCATGAAAAAAGTTATTTTTCCGTTCCCGACGGTTTTGCCATGGTGACCAAACTTGAGCAAATCAATCCGGACGGAACGTCTAAAGACCCGCCTGCCCGCTGGTCAGTCGACGTACCGGCATTGAAATCGTTTTCGTTATCCAATTATCTAAAAGCGCTATTTTCCGCGGAAACCGGCTTTTTTAGAGTATTGGTGTTTGTCGTGACTTCGTCACCCTTCGGCCAAAACGAACAAACCGTCACTCGATCCAATGCAATCAAATGGATCTCTTCGGGATTGAATGTTTTGCCTGAAGAAATTGGAAAAAAAGCCTTCACCGAGAACCACAATGTAACGGTACTTATCTACGAGTTCAAAAAGATTCGAGCCGCTAATAACGCCGAATTACAAAACCCCAGCCAATTGGACGGATGGACGCACCTGGAAAAATCGAACATCCTGCCAAAACTGACACGGCAAAAAAATGCTCATGAAAGATAGTAAAAAACGGCTGGCACTGCTCTGGTTCACCGGCGCCGGCATTTTGTTCCTGATTATGTTGATTCAAACTTTTATGAATCATTACGGTCCCGATGTGAATGAAGCATGGGGCTGGTTGCTAACTAACATCATGCCCACATTATCACTGATTATCGGCGTGCTGGTATCCGACGCAATGGGTAAAGGCGTTAAAGTCCAAAGTATCGACGCTTTTTTATTCAAATTAACTTACGGACTGTCCTTACTCTATTTGTCATCGGTCCTATTACATATTCTATTCCAACCTATTTCACCAACAGAACCGCTTGAAATGATGAGATTATCCAACCTTTGGCTAGGACCCTTCCAAGGACTGGTCAGCGCCAGCCTGGGCGCTTTCTTTATCGCAAGCGAAAAAAAATGATTCAATAAAACCCTACCATGTCTTCAACACCTTTCATCACCCAATATCCGATTAGACTAACCGGCGCGATACAGGGCCTGGCAGATCTGAGCGGCGTAGCACTCGTACGTCAGTATTTACTGGTCGGCACCGACGAAGGCGTCGGCTCCGAAAATAGTGTCAATAAAGTACAGATACTCAAACAAATCGATCAAGGACATTTTCATTACCGCAAAGACATCGAATTATTTACCGGCAATAAGGACGATGGACTGGAAATGGATATCGAAGGATTGGCCATGCAAGGTAACGAACTCTTTGTTGTCGGATCTCATACGCTTCGCCGCCCCTCTGTTCATCCTGAGAACAGCCGCGCGCAAAACCGCAAGCGCTTGCGCGTCAAAGCGATCGACGTTCAAAAAAACCGCGATTGGCTATATCGTCTACAACTCGACGAAGACCTGAATATCGTCGATAAAAAACGTATTAGTTTACGAAAGCTTATCAAAAAAGATCCCGTATTGAAGCCTTTCAGCCGAATTCCCGGAAAGGAAAACGGTGTAGACATCGAAGGAATTGCGGTTGCTGGAAAGTGGATATATCTGGGTATGAGGGGCCCGGTTTTACGCGGAAACTTCGTGCCTATCATAAAATTGAAGTTCGATTCGCCTAAAAAAAGTTACAAACTGCTCTACGTACAATTGTCCGGGCGAGGTTGCAGAGATATCAAACCCGTCTCGGACGGTTTTCTTTTAATCGCCGGTCCGGTCGGAGACGGGCTTTACCCGTATCAACTTTATCATTGGAACGGGAAGGATATGGTTCCTGGACGTAATCGAGATTCCGAAGACTGTGGCAAAATGCAGCTATTGGGAGATCTACCAACTACTGTGGGGAAACCCGAGGGACTGGCGGTACAAAAAGAAGGCGAGGATTACTACGACATCCTAGTCATTTATGATGGCATCCAAACACCTAATGAGGTATTTGGGCATTGTTTACGAATTAAGAAACCGGTTAAATCCAAAAACGTTTAGCACGCGCTGAATTGTATTTCGTTATCCCATTTCGTAGTTTGAAAGCGTTGGGTTCATTCCTCATCCGATTCCAGCCCTGCTTACCGCGTTGAATACCTACTAGCACAAGTAAGCAGCACCAAACTTTTGCCCGTTTCAAAAGCAAGCGAGAGTGCACGGATCCCTGCCGACAAACCGAGCGCTACGCCGGCCTTGCATAGAAAATCATCAATGAAGGCCCCCGCAACTGCACCAAGACCGATACAAACGCCGTTTCCGGCTGTTGCTTTGAGGATAGTCAGCGTGCCGGGTCAAGAACTAACTGAAAGATCGAATTCGCGGTGATAAAGTCAACGTAGTTCTTCAGATCAAACTTCAGCCTTTCCTTGCTGATATCCAACGTTGTATCGTCATCATGGCCGCATGTTGTCCCGGCTTTGGCTCTCATCGATATGCATACGACATTTGTTAGCGGAAACCTATCGAAGCGAAAGTTCGTTCGATTGCCTCGATGAAAGCCAAAGCCATTCAGGATATATCTTTATTCGTCAATCGTGGTCAGTTTGCCGGCAAGATTGGCTGACCAAATACCAAAACCGATACCGATAACCAAAGAAATCGGGATAATAAGCAAAGGGTTATCCATAGATACGCCGAGCAAAACGTCTTTTGTCAGTTTATCAGGGGTTTGCAGCAGAAAGGCAAACGTCGCCGAATAACCAAGCACGCTGACGGGAATTGCCGAAAACGCCGGAATGACCGCAGCAAGGCACATCACCACAACCGAAACGGCAACAATCAGCGCCGCCATAAATGGAAAACCAAGCGCAGTATCAGGCGAAATCCCGGTGATGAGTACTGCGGCAGCCCATGCCATCACAACGCCAAATATCCCACAAGTGGCGGTGTTTTGCGCGGCTTCCCGGTTAGCGCCCAGCGTAAAATAAGCAGCCCATGCAATAGTGGCCGCCCAAATAAAAAACAGACCGCTTAACGGCCCCACGGCCAAAAATGTTGCCAAACCCGCCAAACCGCCGATACTTAAAGAGAGAGCTGTAAGTTTATTCATATCGATATATCCATCATTGCACCTCAGGGGTAATTGTTGAGGCAGGCTTCGTAGTGAGGTTAATCCACAAAATCCGACCTAAATGCTGACTAAAACGTGTCTGCTCGATTTAAGCACACAATCACAAAATAAGCCAGAACACCATGAGATCCAAAACGTCGCACCGGCAAAACCTGGTTATATCGTGAGTGCGTTGTAGAATATACGCCGGTTTCTAGCTCTTTAGTCCCGAACCGCGGGAGCTGACTGTTTCATTGACGGCTTATTGTTTCTGCCGATATCTGGCGATGCGTTCGAGCAATAAAACAGCACGATAAACGGTGTCTATCGTTTGTTCGAGAACACCTAAAATTTCGGTCCAATTATTCTATTCCATAGGTGAAAACACTAGAACTCTGCGTTGTATTTTCTGCCACTCGTGATAGATCAGACAAGAATATTGTTAAATCCGATGCCGGCCCTTGCTACCACTTTCATTGAGTTAGAAATGGCAACAGCATACAAATTCTGAGACCGTAGCAGAATTGCATCGAAAAGTTCGATATCGACTCCGAATTCATAACGTTTGGACGGAAAATTTTCCAGTCCGCTAGTCGATAACGTGTTATGGTCGTGGTTTCGAGTTTGGGTTAAATTCGGCTCGTCCGTTCTCACAATAGTAATCTATTAAGAAAAAACTATTCGAATCAAAATATTCGAGAAACTATAGCCGAGGAAATCATCAGTAAACCCTGGATCAGGATAATGGCTGGCCAAAAATCAAACTGCCCAGGTAATGAAAGTATACAAAAATCATTCGATCTGGACTATTGAGATAATAAGATCTTATTTCTTGGTGTTAACGACAGAAACACTTTTCAATGTTCCATCGAATTTAGGCAAGTCTGCTTCGCGACGGGACTTAAACCACCGATTACCGCTTTCTTCGAATCCATCAAGTCCCACTCCCTTTAAACCTACAAATCTATTGTTACGAAGCAAAAGTGGGCCTAGTTTACGCCCTCTAAATAAAATGCCTCGCCCTGGAGGATCAAAAATAACCCAATTTCCATCCATGACAACACTGTGGTTATCAGGTTGCAGGCGCTTAGCTTCAAGAGCTAAACCTATAACATCGCTATTATCAGAATTAGGCCCCTGTTGAATGATGTTTCGCCGTAATACCAATTCGCCGCCGGAGTAGGCGTCTAACGCCCGTGAGTTATGTCCTTCCAATGCTGCAATAATACTATCTTCAATGATAAGCTTGCGCGACCCAAGCTTTAGCGAATGCCCATAGTGTTGAGTGGAAAGAATGCGACAGTTGCGAATCAGAATCTTCTCCCCCCATAGGTAGAGGCCATGAGCGCGACCCTTGCCAAACCCATTCCCTATAAAAGAGGAATTTTCAATGAGTAAAAGTCCATTACTGGTTCCGAGTAACCCATCCTGGCTATCATGACAATCAATGTTCCGTATCGTTAAATCTCGGGTACCAGGGCTGAGCCGGATGCAAGCACCGTTACCATCGCGTACCGCAATACCGGAAATTTCAAAGCCTTCTATGACAATATTGGCTGCAGCGGTAACCAAAGGGGCTTTTCCCATGCAAACACCACCAGCCAGATGGGCTCGACGGCCATCCACACCGGACTGACCGATAATGTGAACAGGTTTTTTAATAACCGCACAAGATCCATTAATTTCAGCCGCTACTCTGATTTCACCACCGGGCACAACAGCGTTAACTGCCTTTTGCAAGTCATTGAAATCACATCCGCGACTGCAAACCGAAATCACTGATTGGCTTTTCTGGCGATTACTCGGTTTCGATTCTGCCGGGCTAAATTTAGGTGACGGCTCTTTTGAAAAGTATTTTTCTAAGAAATTTTCGATCCGCTGAAGTCGATTATTCATATCTTCATGGTTTGCACGTAATTCTTCGCGCAATGCTCGAATTTCCGCAGTGAGAGCCTTGTCGTTTTGCAATTCGCTGTTCTGGTAAGACCCCAAGTCTTTTCGAACTGACTCGGTAAGAGGCCCCCTATTTTGCTGTTCTTCTGCAACGACATTAGAACCTAGCATAAGGGGCAAAAGAAACAGATAAGAAAGTGGATTTATCGTCAAATCATATACCTAATGAAATGGAAATTAATGCAATAGACATTTAGCAAAACATTAATTTCACTACAACTCAATACTCAACAGGTCTTACTCTTAGTTGTCGATTTCCAGATTATGCTTATACACATCGAAAAATGCTCTCTCATTTTATAAAAATGACTACATTACAACGATAAGCGAGGTTAAACCGGTCGTTCAAACAAAGACTATCAGAGACCTTTCAGGGCCGCAATGACATGCTTGTAAAACTTAATGTCAACTAAATCGTATACATATAAGATTAAATTCGTATTAATTGCATTTATTCACCGCCTAGAAAGCCAAATTAATCATCGAAAAACGAAAATTCTTTCCATCATTTCATATGTAGCCATATCGCACTCTATCAAACCCTTCTTAAGGGTGGCGCAATTTGCTTCTATTTATTTCATCAGTAAATAGCTTTAATAAAACATCGCCAATAGTCACTTGCACGACATTATATAAAACACTCAACCATATTTTATATGATCAACATCATATACAAATACAGGCTATTTAAATCTTAAGTAACGACCTTATGGCAAAGCAAGTCGGAATCTCTAACGGGCGTCACTTGTTTCATTAACTCTATTGTTTCAGACGGTATCGGGCAATACGTTCGAGCAATAAAACAGCGTGATAAACAGTATCCGTCGTTTGTTCGAGAACGCCTAAAATTTCGGTCCAGTTATTCTCTTCAATTAGTGAAAGTACCAGCACCCTGCGTTGCTTTTTCCGCCACTCGTGATAGATCAGGTCTGCATTTTCCTCGCTTGCTTTCAGCGTCTTACAGCATGCTCTCAAACTAACCAAATCATTATCGGGATACTGAGCAACCTCAACCCGAAACCTTACTACCATCGTTTGCAGATTCGACAACATATCGTGTGCCGCGTTTTCGATTTGCCTTGGCTGGCAAATATCGATCAGCCGGGCCGTGTTGTTGATTCCGTCGACGATATCGTCCAAACGTTTGACCAATTCTTCTGTAATGCGCACAAATTCGGAGTAGCCGAATGATTCCAGCGCGTAATAGGCTTCGGCCGTCAAACGGTCACCAATTTCTTCATGGTGCTTCACCTGTACTATATATGATTCAGGGTCATCAAGATTCAAAAAAAGCTGTTCAAGCGCCCGCCCGCATTCGATGGTGTTCTCGAGATGCTCATTGAATAGAATCTCCAATGGTCGAGACGGTAACCGGTCTGTGTTGTCGTCATTCATTATGGTCTCAAAAGCTTTAAAAAAATTAACGTTTATTCGGGCGGTCATTTTGGAAACAAGCCTCGTATCGATAAATCGAAACTAAATGCTATAAATATTAACACCGACCATTTTAAGAGCAGTTACATCCGGCGAATTCCGCGAGACGCTGGACATTGAAACCATTTTCAGAGCCTTCTGGCGGAAATCCCTCAAATCGCCAACCTTTGATTCAATTCAGGTATTAGAACAAACCGTTCTCCTCAAAATATTCGAGAGATTTTTGCCGAGGAAATCATCAGCAATCCTTGTATAAGAATAATAGCCGGCCAAAATATCAAACTACCGGGAGAGTGACTGTAGAGTAAGAAAAGAACAGGAAACAAAACACCGTTAACCGTAATCGGCACACCTTCAAAACCTGGCATTTCGGAAATATTGTATCTGGCAAGCCTTAACATGCCACAAACGATAAAATACACCATCAACACCACAGCCCCTATTTCGTGCATGTTCAATGAGTAAAACAAGACCATCGGCGCCACGCCGAATGAAACAAGATCTGACATCGAATCGATCTGCTTCCCGAATAGATTTTTTTGATCCAATAAACCAGCGATTTTTCCGTCTAACACATCGAAAATCACGGCTAAGAATAGCAACCAAGCACTGAGCTCCAAATAACCGTTCATAGACATCGCTATGGAAAGCATCCCGCAAGACAGATTGGCGATAGTAAATAAATCAGCCAATTTTAACAGTTGTAAAATGTTCATAAGAGATCCAGCGACTTGATCATCGGTCCGGATCGCATAGTAATATAACTTTGTGACAATGAGATGAAAGGGAATCAGGAACCAATCGAAGCATCCATAATGAGCGGTAAAGCACTTGCAAGGTTGTTCAATATAGAATAGCGGGCAACACAGATGATATCGCGCCATCTTTCAAAAAAAGTTCCTATTCCTTTCCTGATACAAAATGACGCCTTTTAAGGCCACCCGTATACGCGTTCCTTAAGCCTAATAAATCGACCCAATACTGTTAAAACGATGGGTAAAATTACCGTTCTCTAAAAAATGCGCCGATGAATATCGAAATTTGCAACGAACCTTTTCAAAAATTGGTTAAGCATTATTTTTATTTAACGCTCTCTTACACATTTCATTTTCAGACACTCACAATTGTTGGGATAGTCAAATCGGGACAAAGGTGCTTTAGCTCATCCTATTCGAAAGCCCGCATTGGCAAGTAAAAGTCATTTTCGTCGCAGTATTCTCTCTACTCGAAAAGAATTTAAAAATAATAATTAATTGATTCTTAATTCATTTTATATTAATAATTTGTTGAGGATTAGAACCTTAGCCGATTAATTTCCGTGAACACATTGACACTTACAGCAACTCTTCTATATATTAGCTCTTACTAATTTTCCAAGAATCTCGCCCAACTGATTAATAACAACAATTCACTCCGGAGGAAAGATGACTGAACTCAGCGAAGAAGAACGTAAAAAAATCCTGGAAAGCGCCCCTGTCGGAACTTGGGCGCTGATGCTTCTGGTTAGTGGCAGTATGGTAATCGCCTGGTTATTTCTTTACTACGGGGTGTTTTTGCCTCGTGGTGTCATCAATTAGGGGCCAGTTATGCATATCGATCCGTTAGAAAAAAAATGGGCACAGATTGTCCTAGGAATTTGTGGACTATTTGTCGGCATCATCATGATTCACGCTCTATTCGACAGTATTAACGCTCCTAGCAATGTAGAAACGATCAACTCCGCCACTTTGCATCTCAGTGAAGAATTTGCCGAAGATAATCTTGGCGTCCACAGCGACGAAAACGGAAACGTTACCGTTAGAATGGTGGCTGGACGTTATTCTTTCTTCCCTAAAGAAATTACTGTACCAGCCGAAACCAAAGTGACCTTCCGCTGGGTCAGTATTGACGTTTTGCACGGCGTGCATGTCCCAATGACTAACATGAGCACAATGATTGTGCCGGGATTTGTCGCTCAATTGGAAACCTCGTTCCCAAAACCGGGCGATTATCCCGTACTTTGCAATGAATATTGCGGTCTAGGCCACGATCAAATGTGGAGCAAAATCAACGTAGTCGAAAAAGACCAGTGGGCGGCTCTTCAATCGCCCGCTAAAGGAGCCACCGGAAATGAATGATATAACAGAAAGAAAATTGGCTCTAAGCCATATGTCGGTGGCATTTGCCGCCTTTATCCTGGCCTGTTTTATGGGCGAATACCAAGTATTGGAGCGGAGCGGACTAATTGAGGTACTGAATTCGCCGACCGTCTATTTCGCCTCGGTCAGTACCCACGGCGTTTTAATGGCCTATGTGCTCACAACCTTCTTCATCATGGGATTCGGCTACTATACCGCCACGACCTCGTTAAAAATTCCGGTCTGGAATCCCCAACTGGCCTGGGGAGGATTCTGGCTCGCATTGTTCGGTGTCGTACTGGCGGCAATTCCGTTGTTAACCGGATTGGCTTCTGTCCTGTATACCTTTTACCCTCCGGTGCAAGCCCATTATTTATTTTATCTGGGTGCTACACTGCTGATCGTCGGCTCTTGGGTTTGGTGCGGCATCATGATCATGATGTTTTACCAATGGAAACAGGCTAATCCCGGGCAGCCGGTACCATTGGCAATGTTCGCCACCACAGCCAATGCTTTATTGTGGTTGTGGACTAGCGCCGGCGTAGCGATGGAAGCATTATTCCAACTTATCCCCTGGTCTTTAGGTTGGACGGACACGATCGATCCCGGATTAGCTCGCACCTTGTTTTCATGGACGCTGCACCCCATCGTATATTTCTGGCTGATTCCCGCTTACACTGCTTTTTACGTGTTCGTTCCGAAGCAGACCGGATCATATTTATTTAGCGATGAAGCAGCGAGAGCGGCTTTCATTATTCTCGTCGTATTCAGTCTACCAATTGGTTTTCATCACCTCTACATGGATCCTGAACAAGGTAAAGGCTGGAAAATGCTGCACGGAATCGGTACATTTATTGTTACCGTTCCAACTTTTCTAACCGGCTTCACCGTGATCGCGTCGTTGGAAATCGCCGGACGTTTGCGCGGGGGTAAGGGACTATTCGGTTGGATCGGCAGTCTGCCGTGGACCAATCCCATGGTACTATCAGTGATTCTGGCGCTGTTGATGTTGATCTTCGGAGGCTTCGGCGGTATCGTTAACGCCAGCTATGCTATGAATGCAATGGTGCATAACACGGCATGGGTGCCCGGTCATTTCCACCTTATTTTCGCCGGCACTACCGTTATTATGTATTTCGCCATCGCTTATTATCTATGGCCGATTTTGAATAAAAAGCCGCTGTTTTCCAGAGGATTGGCTGTAGTTCAGTTATGGACTTGGTTCATCGGCATGACGATCCTAACTACGCCGTGGCATGTGCTCGGCCTACTGGGTCAGCCGCGTCGTATCTCCAGTGTTGTCTACAATAATCTGTTGACCTTATCCTGGAAACCCTACGAATTGGCGATGATTGCCGGCGGGCTTGTTTTATTGGGGTCCGCGTGTCTGTTCGTGTATCTATTGTTCAAAACCCAATTTGGCCCTGAAGTCGAAAACTTCGATCAGGAAGTCGAATACGCCGAACCTATCCACGCGGTCAACTCATTACCCGAATATCTGAACGATTTCAAATTGTGGAATAAAGTCATTGCGGTTTATATGGCAATCAGCTTCGGCATACCGATTCTGCAGTTCTTCTTTATGGACACTTTCGACTCAAGCGCATGGGGATATTAATGATGAAAAGCATATTGCCTTTAATTTTTTTGATTGCTCCTATCGCCGCCGTCGCTGAACCTTCGTCCAATGTCGCTTGGACACCCGAGTTGTTGGACTTCGTCAAACAAGGTGATGCCAAAAAAGGTGAACAGCTGGCAAAAACCTGTGCCGGTTGCCACGGCGAAAAAGGCACTAGCCAGATTGAAGACTACCCTTCACTTGCCGGACAGTTGGCAACTTATACCTACAAGCAGTTACGTGATTATGCCGACGGCAAACGTACTCATGTCTTGATGAACTCGGTCGCCCAGGGACTCTCCGAGAAGGATTCGGCCGATGTAGCGGCATGGTTCGCTTCGCTGCCCGCGACGAAAAACAAAGGTAGCAATGGCAAACTGGATAAAGCGGAAGTTCTAGTCTCCAGAGGGAATCCGAAAAAAATCATCCCGGCCTGCTTTACCTGTCATGGTAGCAACGGCCAAGGCGAAAAACAGGATATTCCCGCACTGGCCGGGCAACAACCGGGATACTTTGTCAACACGTTAACCGAATACAAAACGGGTGCAAGGCACAATGACGTTTACAGCCGTATGCGCTTAATTTCGGAACAATTGAGTGAAGAAGACATCAATCAGCTCGCTCAATATTATTACCACTTAAAATAGCTATTATTTCCCCAACCTATTCTCTCCAGGAAGAGTTCGTAACCGTTCCAAGCCAATGACATGGCTCCCACGGGAACCGCTGCTGCCGAATTCTTCCTGTAGAGAGGCTTTTTTAGGTTGAAATTGCGGAAACAATACGGATTCTAAATCAAACAATAAGGACGCCGCACATGACTGAGGAGGTCAATCCATGAAAACATCACTTCTACCTTTGCTGATCGGCATTCTTTTGACCGTTCCGGCGTTCGCCAAATATGTTCCTTATCAAACGGCGGAAATCGATCAACCGCCGCGAAACAATCCGATTGCCAACGCCGTCGCCAACGACAAGCAAAAACCGAAAAACGATTACAACATCACCATCAACTATGAATTGGGGATGCACTGTACCGGTTTCGACTTTTCCTACTGTTGTATCTTGCCGCCTTATAACTCCATCCAAAGTCAAGTCGTTAAAACCGCAACCGGTCCCTACCAATTTCCGCAACTGCTGAAAGCCGATCCGAACGACCCGACCGTCTTAGTAGACGGCAACAAACGTATGAAACTCGAATACGGCCACATCGACAATACGTTTGCCGAAGGCACCAAACTGGCCTATTGGAATATTCCCTATGACGTCAACAGAGACGGCAAATACAGCGCTAACGAAAATGTCGGCAATGCTTACTTTACGCATTTATACATCTACAAAGATTTAAAAGGAAGCAACCCGAAAAACACCAGTAAAGATAGCGAAAAACTACGCATAGGCATCGAATTGCCGATTCCGCGCGACGCAGGTCCTTCCGGCCAGCCATTGAAAAACGGCCATTTGCACTATACCGGCGACACGGGAACCGTGGTCTATACCAAATCTCCGGTACTGGACAACGTACCTATCGTGCTGACCAACCCAGGAATCTGGGACGCTCTCGGCTTGCCGTTGACTCCCTTTTATGACGAACTAATGAAAAAAAGCCCTCTGGAAATCGTAGAAAGCGATATTCGCCCCTACCAGGAGGCTTGGGTCGGACTCGTCGACGCCAAAAGTGGTAAGCCGATTATCGACAGTCACAGCGGCAAACCGGTCCGGTTTATCGGAACCAATCCGATCGACGTGCCCAACTGTGCGAACTGCCACGCTAATGAGAACGCCAACGGCAGCACTTTCGGATTGTACAAACAAGAAAAAGCGTTCTGGAAAGGACTCGGCGCCAGTGATTATATGGCTGATCTGAAAGCGACATCGATCTCAATTCTGCAGATTCATGACGCACGCCACGGCACCCAGTTTCTGGCTAAATACGATCCATCCAGCCGGGCCACACAAAACCGCCTGGGTAACGATCCGGTACTGTGCCAACAATGCCATGCCGACAACGTCATCGGCGTATTGGAATCGAAAGGCGTCGCTCAGGTTCTTAGCGGCGGCGAAACACGAGAGTCCTGGGACACACCAATCATGGCCTTATCGCAAGCCCTCCATCGAGTCCATCAAACCATCCGACCGTTACCGGATTCCGAAGGAAGAACCGGCACCTGCGCCGGCTGCCACCCTGCCCATCGGCAAGACGGTTCTATGGACGGTTATCCGATTACTCCGGACGGCAAAAACTTTTATGCCGACGCCGATAACCGAGATAGCAAAGGCGGCTGTTTCGCCGGTCGAGACGTCCATTCAAACCCCAACAAAGAGAAAGACGGTGCCGGGACGCCGGAACACCTGAATGCAGTCGGACAGTGGATGCAAGCCAATGTTTCCAAAATCGGCAACAACCAAGGCGGAAAAGGCATGTGGTGTACTAATTGCCATAACCAACTATCGCGCGAGCTTTATCAACGCGATTATTTACAGAACGCCTTTAAGCAAACCGGGGAAACTATCCGTAACCAATCACTCGACGACATTGCCAAGGCGATCGGCATCGACCGCAAAACCCTGGAACAAAAATACCTGGATC
>JBNLEI010000031.1:0-8491 GCA_050304855.1 Methylococcaceae bacterium | reverse complement strand
AAGGACAAACTCCCGCTGGATGCCGCGCCATGACGAGAAAACCCGCCTCCGCCGCCTCCCCGGGAAAAGCCGCCGCCTCCAAAACCTCGGGCTTCAACACACACTGACGATACAAAAATAATGATACCGGCCGCAACTAATGCAATTGTCGTATTTTTACTTTTCATTGCTGTTCTCCCATTTGGCTCGGAGTTATCGCCCCCTCAGGCGCGATAAGGGGAAACTGGGCTAAAAATAAAATTTTCGTAGCCCCTGCAGGCGGAGAGAATGAAAATAACGCGTCATCGACATCCGGATTCAAGTTCCAATCGGAGAACCGAGCCCTAAAGGAAGGATGGCCTTCTTGAGTTTTATAAGTCAATATCACTCGAAGCGGCAATGGTTCGGCGCCCTCCTTGATCCATACTTGATAATCGACAGTTTCCGTGCGTCCCGCCAAATGGTGTGACGGCAATCCGTTAATCACATTCCGTTCTACATAATCTATCGCTAATGTCCGGCTTTCGAGTTCCGCCGGAAGCCGATTGAGCAACAAGGCAGCAAGTGGCAGTCGCATCTGCAGATCTTTTAAAAAATACATTACCGCTTCGTCAATTCCGCCGGGTTTAGGAGCTTGCGCGTAAACATTATGCGTCGGGCTAAAAGCGGTTATCACTTTGCCGTCATAAATGACGCGATGCTTTTCGCCATCGCTGTGTTCAATGTCGACGTGTAACCCATTAGGGCGATTGACGACGATGTTTCGACTCTCGCCGAATTCGATCATTTGACCGGTTTCCTGGAGCACCTCGAAACTGTCGTTGAGCGTCACGCTAAATCGTTGGGTATCGGCAAGGAATTTAGCCATGCCAAATAAAATATTCTTGGCTTCTTCAGGCCCCATAACCGCTTGCGAAACTTCATTCACGCTCGACTGGATGTTGTCCGATCGCGTCACCGGTTGATTCTCCGCACACGAGACGATTACCGACAAAACCGCTGCGTATAAAGCGAATCGTTTTCCTTTTTGTATTATATGATCCATGAGTAACCTCCTTTGGTTAAAGGCATAAAGTACTGATCCGCATTTAACGACAATCGATGGCATTGGAGTTAAGCGCAGCCAGTTTTCCATAGTCTTGTTTAACAGGAACCCTATAATCCTTTTGTCAGGGCCTTAATATTTCCAATGGCTATTAACAAATTTCAGGTGAACAAAATTATGAGACGTTATCTTCCGGTTTTTTAAGATGGTTGACAGCGGAGACGCCTTTAACATGGTTGCAAGGATGTATTCACACCGAAGCTTGAAAGTTTGGGTGGACGCGCCGGAATATGACTCATAACCCTAAAAAATATCGGTCGTATCTGAATACCCTATTTCGCAACTATCAATAGGTTGCCCATTAAGTCCTACTACTTGGGTCGCTCGGTTACCAGCCTTCGCAGGGTTCCTTTCCCTAGTCTGCGGTCCAAACCCGCATACAGGTGATAAGCGTAAAACGTCAATCCGACACAGAGCACTTTGGCGAATATCAGATTTCGATTCCTATGCGCCCAGACCTCCGAAATCGCTTGGCTCAACGCATCACTCTCCCGATAGGCATGAAAGAGTTTTTCAAGGTAAAACAAAATGAAAGTCGCCAAGATATAGGCCAACGTTTTGTACAGAGCCGTAAATACCAAAGGTAAACGGTCGTCGAAATGTTTTCCGGCAGGCGTCTCCTCAAGAACAATTACAATTTTTGCCGCAATAAGCGCACTAATAGCTGCTGTTGAAACCGCGTCAACTTCCACCCGGTAATCCGCCAGTATCAATTTTTTCAACGTCAGCAAAAAAATGAAACACATGAAAAAATAAAGCGTGACCCAAGCTATCTCTTCGATTTCATTCTTCAAAGCTGCAATTATTTTCATAAATATTCATTTTCTTTTGGTGGATTATATTTGTTGCCTTAAATCCCATTCGGTCTCAGGCTTTTGAAGCGTTAAAAGCACGGTTGAACGGTAAACTTGATGCCGTTCCTCCTAAAAATCTTTTTTTAAACTCGATCAATTTACCTCGACAGTCACTTTGTCGATTCGTCCGCTAAATCGCGATTTAGCTTCGGATCCGATCGTTTCGACAACCGGAGTCGCCAGATCGATACCGACGTCGGCGGTTTCGTCTGCGGAAAACACCATCGGTTGAGTGCGCTCAATGCGCCCCTCCCCGACTTTCTCGCCGTTGACAAACAAGGCACCGCTACCGCCTTTGCCCAAGCCGCCGCCGTCATAGGCGAATTCGAAGCGGATCGTCGATTTGCCAGGTTTGAGTTTTTGATTTGAAGCAATCGTGACGCGTTGCAGACCGAGAAAATTGTAGTCATAGGCAGGAACGCCGTCTTTGATGTATAAGGCCCAGCCGCCAAAACGCCCACCCTGCACGATAATCGCACCGTTGCCGCCCTCTTTCGGTACGTCTACCTCGGCGGAGATGGTTTTGGACTTGTTTTTGATGTTCAGGAAGACATTTTCGCTCATGCCGGTCATGCCTTCTGAAAGCGTGATCGAGGTTCGCCCGGCCATCAAATCCGGTCGTCCGGCCAAGGCCGCATTTACGCGCTCGGCGGCGCGATCGTCGATCGGCAGTACGTGGTTTTTTTCGGCCTCGGACATGAATAATTTTTGCAATTCGGCCAGCTTTTCCGGTTGCGCTTGCGACAAATCGTTGATCAAACTGAAGTCGTTGCGCGTATCGTAGAGTTCCCAAATATCCTCGGCAAGCGGCCGTCTCGGTTGAGGCTCCCACGGGGCCCGGTGGATCGTGCGCGCAAACCAGCCGTCGTGATAAATGGCACGATTGCCGAACATCTCGAAATATTGCGTGACGTGTTTATCTTTCGCGGTCGCATCGTCAAAGCTGTAGACCATGCTGACACCTTCCATCGGGATTTGCGGCGTTCCGTTGACGATTTTCGGCTCGGGTAACCCGGCCGCTTCGAGAACGGTCGGGGCGATGTCAATCACATGGTGAAATTGGGTGCGCAATTCGCCTTTCGTTTTAATGCCTTCGGGCCATCTGACGGCCATCCCGACCTTTGTGCCTCCATGGTCGGACGCGACCTGTTTGGTCCACTGATAAGGCGTATCGAAAGCCACCGCCCAGCCTGCCGCCATATGCGGATACGTTTCGGGGCCGCCCCACTTGTCCAGAAGTTTTAGCATGTCTGGAACCTGCTCCTGAACGCCGTTGAAATAGGTCATCTCGCTGAACATGCCGTTGCGGCCGCCTTCGGCGCTGGTACCGTTATCGCCGTATATCAAGACAACCAGCGTATTGTCGAGCTGCCCGGTTTCTTCGATGGCTTTAATGACGCGCCCGACTTCGTGATCGGTCATTTCAACGAAGGCGGCGAACACTTCGGCCTGGCGGATAAATAGTCGTTTTTCATCGTCCGTTAGGGAGTCCCAATCCGGAATCGCCTCGGGTTTGGGCGCCAACTGAGTGCCTTCTGGGACAATACCGGATTCGACTTGTCTTGCCAGAATGTCTTGACGCAACGCGTCCCAGCCCCCGTCGAACTTGCCTTTCCAACGCTCGATCCATCGCTTCGGTACATGGTGCGGCGCATGCGTGGCTCCGGGCGCGTAGTAAACAAAAAACGGTTTTTCCGGCGTCAACGCTTTCTGATACTTGATCCAAGAAGTTGTCTGGTCGGTCATGTCGACGAGGAAATGGTAATTCGGGTCTTCCGGCAATTCCACCTGATGCGTTCCGTCATATATAAAAGGCGCCCACTGGTTGGTTTCGCCGCCCAGGAAACCGTAAAACTTGTCGAACCCTTGATGCGTCGGCCATCGGTCCAATGGTCCCGAAATACTGGCTTCCCATGCCGCCGTTTCATGCCATTTACCGAAGGCGCCGGTGCTGTATCCGTTTAGGCGCAACATTTCAGCCAGCGGTGCAACACTGTTGGGAATCTGGCCGGTATTTCCCGGAAAAGCCGTTCCGGTTTCGATAATCCCCCCCATGTTGGCGACATGGTGATTACGCCCGCTCTTCAAGGCGGCACGGGTCGGAGAACAAACGGCAGTGGTATGAAAGTTGTTGTATTTCAGACCCTCGTTAGCGATTTGGTCGAAACTGGGCGTGGTAATCGATCCGCCAAAAGAGCTGGTACCGGCAAATCCGAGGTCGTCGATCAAAACGACCAACACGTTTGGCGCACCCTCCGGCGCTTTCACTTCGAAACGGGGCGGCGGCGTTGCATTGCGTACGTCCAATTCAGTATAGAGCGGGGGGTTGGGTTCGGGAATCGGCAAAACCGTGCGATCCATCTCATCAATGGCCGAAACATCGGTTTTCGCATCGTTTTGTTCTGCGCAACCGGTAAGAAAAAATGCGGCCAATAAGAGTTTCGAAGATCTGGGTATTTTCATTCTTTCAATTCCACTTAAGTGACAAGCCAAAGACTCGGGACTAAAATCCACAAGCATTGATTTTCAATCCGATCGCGAGGCAAACTCGATACCTTGGACGTCGTTGATGAAACGAAATTGGCAAACCGGAGGTTCCGAGGAAAGCTCCATCAGTGACGCTAACTGACGGAAATGTGTTGAGGCTATGACCTTGCGTAGCGCAATTTCCGATTCCCAAATTTCGTTGTAACTAAAGACATGAGGCAAACCCAGGTTCTTATAAACCCCGACTTCAATACACCCAGGGGCCACGCGTACGTTTTTGGCAAGGGACAACAAGGCCTCCGCTATCTCGCGATATTTTTTCGCCGGGACTTTCAAGGTTAGGTGCATTTCTATCATGCAAACTATTCAACACAATTTGTGCCAATAAACGCGTCCAAAGCTCACTCATGAAATAATATTATTTATCAATAGGATACAGATATATCGATCATGCGGTACGATTGACTGACGAATGTAAAACCCCGATATTTCGTGTAAAACCTGAAATATACTAATGTTATTCATCTTGCTAAAAAGGCGTATTAAGGAAAATGCACACTTTTCAGTTCATTTATCCCCCTGTTTTTCAATCCTGATTATTCGTAATATAACTTTTCAGCCGTCATCGAGCATTTCGAAACATTCAACAAATGATAAGAAATTGAGCCAAACTCTCATCATATCTTCGAACGGTGACTCGAAAACTTACCCTTTGTGTCTATGGTTAAATACATGACAAAAAATAACTGTTGGGTCAGAAACAAACGCTCCTATCGGCCGATGCCGTTTCTGACAGCGTACGTGTTAATTGCTTTACTTATTCAATGGTGTGCGACGCCAGTAGGTATAGAGCCGGTCGATATCCAGACCGGTTACCGCCTCAATACCGTCAACGCCCTCTCATCCCGCCAACCTTCCGAGGCGGCAAAAACTATACTCAGGCGACATAATTTGCTGGACAGCTTCGAGTACGAAGCGGAGAACGTACTGGCTAAACTGCATTCCGAACTTGAACCTAACGGTGACAAAGACCGGTTATACGCATTGGCCGAGCTTTCCTTTCTCCACGCCCTACGCGCGAATGACTCGAGCTATTTCCTGGCCTCTGCCGTATACGCCTGGGCACTACTGTTTCCCGAAGACGGCAGCGGCATTCCATTCTCTCCATCCGATCCGCGGCTCAGGTTAACATACGACTTGTATAATCAAGGACTTGCGCAAGGATTATCTAATTCGGTCATCGATGGCGTCGTCGAATTACGCCTAAACCCCGGAGAATACAAGCTTCCGTTCGGAACGCTCCAGGTCAACTTGGACGAATCCGGTTTGTCGTGGGGAGGATACAGGTTAAAGAACTTCGTTTCGACGTCTTCTCTCGAGGTTCGAGGGTTGAGGAACCATTACCGAAACCCCGGACTCGGCGTCGCGCTAGCGGCCAGTATCGCTTCAGGCCCCGCGTCGGAAAAAGTGGTTGGAGCCGATCGTATCGGACCGCTGACGAAAGTACCGGTCACCGCGATTTTGCATTTGGAAGGTGCGCGCTCCAAATTGGCAGAAGGCGCGGTAAGCGGCAAATTGAGCGTGTACGCGTCAGACCGGATTAGTCGCGTCAACATCGGCGGGCAACCGCAACCCATCGAATCCGATCCTACCGCGGCATTGGCCTATCAGCTAAACGACAACCCTCTGTATTCCATGGAGATCGCCACATTTTTAAGCGGCGGCATTTTTTCCGGAGCCATACCCGAGGATCGGGTTAAGGACGGATTGTTTACCTATCACCCTTACCGAGCCGGCAGAATCCCTTTGGTATTGGTGCACGGCACCGCTTCAAGTCCAATGCGATGGGCCGAATTGATAAATGAGCTAAAAGGCGATCCCGTTATCCGAGAAAAATTTCAAATATGGTTGTTTCTTTACGACTCCGGAAATCCCATCGCCTATTCCGCCGGCCTTCTCAGCAGCGCGTTAACCAACGCCATCCGGGAATTCGATCCGGACGGCAAAGATCCGGCATTGCAGCATATGGTCGTGATCGGCCACAGCCAGGGCGGATTATTGACCAAATTGCTGACGGTCGATAACGGATCGCATTTTTGGGACCTCATCAGCGATAAACCGTTCGCTCAGATTCGGGTAAAACCGGAAACTCGGGCATTGCTGCAACGCTCCGTGTTTTTCAAACCGTTACCGTTCGTCGAACGAGTGGTATTTATCTCCACCCCACACCATGGCGCAATGCTGGCAGGCATGCAATGGATTACCTGGCTTGGAGCCAAGCTGATCACACTCCCACAAACCATGATTCGGGGCTTCGCGCAGGCAGCCACGGCTACCGGAGACGAAAAACTTACCGCGATACTCAGAAGGCCGCCCACGGCAATCGACAACATGAACCCGAACAATCCCGGTCTGAAGATACTGGCGTCGATACCTGTCTCACCGCCCATCGTCGCCCATTCGATCATCCCGGTCGAGGGGGACGGACCGAAAGTCGAAGGCGATGACGGCGTGGTCACATACAAAAGCGCGCATATTGATGAGGCTGTTTCAGAGAAAGTGGTGAGATGGGGGCATTCGTGCCAAAACCGGCCGGAGGTCATCGAAGAAATCCGCAGAATTTTGATGGAACATCTTGAGAAAACTTCGGAATTCAATGGATAAGTTCAAAACCTGAAATCATCGCGGAATTTGTCGCTTGCCGGCGGGATATATATAAAATCCGATCGTAAACGACAACATTGTTTTAGCAAAACTTTTAAGATTTCCATTGTAAATCGGACTTTATCGCGAAGAAGGACGGCGAATGTCGAGCTTGGCCATTCGACTTTCCAATGTACTGGGCTTCAAGCCCAAAATCTCCGCAGCACCGCCTCGGCCGCGAACGCGCCAGCCGCTCATTTCCAGTACATGCAGAATATGCTCGCGTTCGACTTCTTGCAACGAGAGCAAATTACCGTGAGCCGGCTTTGTTGTTATCGACGTATCGATCGGTAAATCGATATGTAACACCGGCCCTTTGGCGAGAATCACGGAACGTTCGATGACGTTGCGCAATTCACGGATATTACCCGGCCATGAATAGTGGCAAAGCGCTTTTAAACAATTCTTGGTTATGCTGCTGATTGATTTGTCCAAAGACTGGGCAAATTCACGGATGAAAACGTCGGTTAAAACAGGTATATCTTCCGGTCGGTCTCGTAACGGCGGTACATGAATCGGAAAGACATTTAACCGGTAAAACAAGTCTTCGCGAAAACGCCCTGCTCTTACTTCCTCCGACAAATTTCGGTTAGTTGCGGTAATGATCCGGACATCGACTTTTATCGGATGCGGGCTGCCCAAGCGCTCGATTTCTTTTTCCTGTAGCACGCGAAGAAGCTTAGCCTGCGAATCCAGCGGCAATTCTCCGATTTCATCCAAAAACAACGTTGAACCGTGCGCCAATTCGATCCGCCCGACTTGTTTGGACAGAGCTCCCGTATAAGCGCCTTTTTCTCGTCCGAATAGTTCGCTTTCGATCAGGGCGGTTGGAATCGCCGCACAATTTACGCAAATCATCGTCCGGTCTTTACGCGGACTAGCTTCGTGGATAGCCTTCGCCAGCAGTTCTTTTCCGGTTCCGGTTTCGCCGATTATCAGCACCGAGGAAGGGGTAGCGGCCACTTGTTCGACCTGCATCATAATTTGACGCATAGCCGCGCTGCAACAGACCATCTGCTGCATATCCTGCTGGGTTGTCTTGAGTTGGCGCAGATAAATGTTCTCTTGTTGCAATTGGTCTTTCAGCAGACTGATTTCTTTCAGGGCCGCCTTAAGATCCAGATTGGCCTGTTTAAGCTCCTGTTTGCTGCGCCTAATTTCGCTGATGTCGATACTCGCCCCCATTATTTGTTCGGGCTGTCCGTCATCGCCGGAAAAACTTCGGCCGAGAGCATATATCCAGTGCTCACAGGAATTGGGATGCAACACGCGATACTCGATACGAAACGCAGTGGTAAATTTTATCGCTTGTTCAAGCGTTTCTTTAACCTGGTCGATATCTTCAGGATGAAGGCACTCCAGA